>JAXKVY010000002.1:300000-517191 GCA_036172455.1 Candidatus Izemoplasma sp. | reverse complement strand
GATACACCAATCTAAGGGGTAGAAATAGAGTAAGAAATCATATCTTACTCACTTTAGGATGTATGAATCTTAAAAAAGCAGCAAGATATCTCGAAAGATTATCAAATATGGACTAGAAAAGCTTTGGTTTTCGCAATGTAGTCTAAAAATACAAAAAATCGACTATGATTTGATAATCATAATCGATTTTCTTTTATTAATGTGGTGTTTGTCAACAGTCTGAGAGACTTAGAATTTCTAAGTCTCTTTATTAATATAATATGTTAAGACTTCTTCAAGTTTACGTGTGATAATAAGCGCGCCTGTTGAGTTTAAATGTACACCATCAAGTGTAACGTGTAACCCTCTATCTTGACTAACGCAATCAATCTCTTCTTTAGTCTTTAAATTTCTCACATCTTGCATAATACTCTTTAGACTTTTAGCAATATAGTCACTGCTTTCTTTGGCGTCTAAATAGTTTTTAAATTCCTGATGGAGATCAATATAATCTATATTCTGGTAAGTATTAACTAAATGTTCAATACTCTCTCTATACTCTTTTAATAGTTGATTATACTCGTTATCTAATTGTTCACCAATTAATAAAGGTGGTATAACAATTACATGTGTCGCTTTTTCTGTCACCTTACTAAGTAATGCGTCATACTTATCTTTAAAGGTTGTTTTATCCTTGGCCCACTTTTGCTTCGTAATTGTTTTATAGACTGAAAACGTCCAGGAGACCTTCACAAAAACATCATTTGCTCCAACAAAGAGCACAATAATATTTGCTTTTAGATCTAATCTTTTTAAGCGTGCTAACAAACTTGAGACGGTATCTCCTCCCTTACCATAATTGATTAGTTTGTGATTAGAAAAGGACTCTTTTAAAGGCGCAAAAAATGAAACGCCGGGAGTACCTTCTGTAAGACTATCACCTAAAAATATAATTTTCATTACAATCACCTATACTTTAACTATCTAATGTCAATATTATTGTGAGAACAAATTTGGTACCTTCTTGACTTTAGTAATTGTCTCTTCCCCAGTTAAGTGTCCAATTAGAAGGGGTGAGTTTGGATCGTGCTTTTGTGTGTTATTAATGACCGATGTGTTGTGATAATTGGCATAACAATATTTACAAAAATGTTTGCATGAGTTATAAGCACCAATATCTATACTGTCCATACACAAGCATGTTTCTCTTTGGTAAGGATCTTTTTCATAAATTAATTTTTTATCAAATACGTGATTAATGTATTCAGAATCTATACATTTTGCATGACTAATACCATACATAGATAAGTCCATTGCTTCACCACAGGTTTCAATTGATAAATCATGTTTGTTGGCTATCTCACTGAACTTATAAGCAATTATATCGATCTCTTTATTGGATAAAGGGTAAATTTTTTCTGTTTTTAAGGTCTTTCTTATTTTAGCATACTCATCTAAAAAACTTATGATGACCTTGTGTGTGCTATCTTTTAATTTTTCACATAAATACGTAAATGCTCTAATATGAAAATCAATAGTATACTTATCGGTTAATAAGATTGGATCATAACGCCAAATTACTTTCTCTAATCCAATTTTATCAGCGAGAACTTTGAATGTTTTTACACGGATATCTATTTTAGGTAACTGTTCTTCAATGTCTTTTTGGTATGGTGTCACGGTATATTGAAAGTAATAATTAAAGCCATTAAGTTTATTAAGCATAGGTAACATCGAAGCTGCATTCTTAGTCCAAAAAACAATTACATCAATGGACTTAGGTGTTAAACTAATATGCTTAATTTGATTAGGGTTGTATGGGTTAGCTGTTAAAACATATCCTTCACGGATACGGTTTATAAACCATTGTGCATAAAAAGCTGGAATATCAGTACGTCTAGACGCGGTTATAATCATTTTTATCACCCAAAAGTAATACTTATTGATATTAGTATAACATAGATTTATCAAGGACAGTTATTGTTAGGAAAAGAGTTATTTGTTTAGAAGAGCGTAAGGAAAATTATAATTAGTTAAAATTAGATGGTTAAATGACCAAATGAAGCATTAATCTTTATTAAAAATATATACTAAAACTGTTTCTTTGTAAGCGTTTTTATGATAGACTATACTGTGAAGATTTATAGTCTATGACAAAGGAGAATATTACATGCAGAAGATTAAAATTGTTTTATGGGGATTCGGTGCTATGGGAAGAGGAATGGCAGAAATGTTGCTTGAGAAAGACGGTGTTGAAATCACAGGTGTCTGTGATTTACACAAAGATTTTGTTAATACCTCAATGATTGATCATTTAAATGTAGCAAATTCAATGCATCCAGAAGTAATCATAACAGATGATATTGCATCTTTGTTAAATAAAGATAGATGTGATTTAGTATTATTAGCAACAGATTCGTTTACAAAAAAAGCCTTTCCAAAAATGAAGCAAGTTTTGGAGGCTGGTATAAACTGTATATCAACAGCAGAAGAGATGGCTTATCCACAAGCACAAGAACCTGAACTTTCGAAAGAACTTGATGTTATCGCGAAGGAAAACGGTGTCACTGTACTAGGGACAGGGATCAATCCCGGATTTATTATGGATTTACTTGTTGTTGCATTAAGTGGTACAATGAAACGTGTAGAGCATATCGAAGCTGAGCGTGTTAATAGTTTAAGTCCATTTGGACCAGCTGTTATGGAAGAACAAGGAGTTGGTATCACATTAGATACCTTTGAAAAAGGTGTCCAAAATAAGACACTTGCAGGACATGTTGGATTTAGAGAAAGCGTTGGGATGATTGCTGATGCATTAGGTGTTAAGTTAGACGGATTCAAGCAACAAATGAAACCAATCGTTACTAATGTCGATCGTAAAAGTCCATACGGAGAAGCAAAAAAAGGCAATGTAGCAGGTGTGAACATGACAGGACAAGGACTTGTTGATGGCAAAACATTTATTGATATGAAACACCCACAACAAATAGAACCAGAAATGGAAGGTACACACACAGGTGACTATATTCGAATCAAAGGTGTACCAGACATAAATATGGCCATCACACCAGAGATAGATGGGGGAATAGGAACAATTGCAATGTGTGTCAATATGATCCCTCACGTATTAAATGCTAGACCAGGATTAAAAACCATGATTGATTTACCTGTGCCAAGAGCTATTTTAGGTGACATGCGAGACTTACTTGAAGACTAACTATAAGTAAGGAGTGATTCGCTTGAAAAAAAATAATAGTAAGCGAAGTCAAAAAGAGTGGTATTTATTATTTAGTGGATTATTTTATGTCGGTGCTTTTTACTACATAAATATAACAGTTTATCACGGCACAGACTACATTGAAACTGGATTGTTTGCTTTTGCAGCACTGTTTGTTGTCTTTGTATTGTTACTGTTTAACGTACATAAAATAGTATTTAATTTCTTTTATCTACCACTTAATAGATTATTTAAAGAGGCAAAAAAAGAAGTGAAATCATCTAAAAAGAAGATACAAAATACCACATTTAAACGGTATCGTAGTATTTTCGCAATTATTTTATATGTGTTGATTAGCGGATTGTTAATATATTCTGTGGTAGTTGATGGGGTTCAAACCAATGAACGTGTAATTGATATTGTTTCTAGTGCGATACTAACAGAACTAGTCTTCTTAGTTATAATCTGTAGTTGGCAATATTTGTTTTACATTATACCAGATATCTTAGACCAATCAATTGATGCGAAAAATGGATTTATATTAACTTTATCTGCGGCTGTTATGGTGATGTTTATTGTCTTTCAAATTTTTGACATTATTTACCTAGCAGAAATCATGATTTTTATTTTAATTATCGGATTCATCGCTTTACTCGGTGTTAATTTAAATATGATTATTGGCGAAATAAATATCTTTCAAAATCTTATGGACAAACATAATAAGACAGTTACTAAAGTAGTATTTTTGGTCTTTTTCAGTTTTCATATCTATGTCATATTATATGCAAGTGTTGTTGCGTATAGTATTTATATATGGGAACCCGACAGTTATAATTTCAGTTATCAAGCTGAAGAGCAAGTAATCGTTGATACCGTTTATGATGACAATGAGATTGCCATAACACAAGTGTATGATAGCCTTGGGAGCCCAATTGATACTGTGTATGATAGCTTTGGGAACGAGTTAGATACCGTTTATGATGAAGAAACAAATCAAGTTGTTGATCGCATTTATACACAAACAGGTACTGAAATTATGCATTTTTATGACAGTAACGGTAATTATATAAACACAGTTTATGATGAAGAAGGAAATCAGCTATTTAATTATTTTTATAATGGGAACGGGTTATCTGCGTTCACGATACAAGATGTTAAATATACCTATGGTGATTTTTTGTACTACACGATTGTGACAATCTCTACATTAGGATATGGAGATATTTCACCATCATATGATTATAACATTGCCCAAATTTGGGGAGGATTTCTTAGTATGTATGGATTGACATTCTTTGCATTGTCAATTGGATTTGTCAGTAACATTGCTATGGAAGGTGTCACAGTAATAAGAGAGAAGGATGAAAAATGATAGAAAAAGGAACTTACGTTAGAATAAGAAAAACACTATTAGATCCAAAAGATAGAAGTCATAATTTACCAGATGATACGAAAAAAGTCCCACTAAAAATGTGGGTGAAAGGATTTTTACTAGAAGATGCTGAAATGTTTGATTATGTTGATATTCAGACAATTACAGGACGCATAGTTAACGGGAAGTTAAAAGAAGCAAATCCAAAATATAAACATGGTTACGGTGATTTTGTACCTGAAATATTAACCATAAGAGATATTATTAAGCAAGATCTAGGGGGCAAGAAAGCATGACAAAATACGAGAAGTTAATGGCCCGTAAGAATGAAATTATGAAAAAAAGTGTTGGTATTGATTATGCTAAATATGAAGAAGATGGTATTGGATTTGATTATGAAACCATGATGAATGATTTTGATTATTCTATTGAGGACATCAAACTTGTCCAACATCGTAACATGGTCGGAAATACACCACTCGTTGAGTTAAGAAATATCACAGCGTATGCGAGGAAATTTGCAAAAGCTGGATATGGTGCACGCATCTTGTTAAAAGATGAAGCCGCGAATTTAAGTGGATCATATAAAGCGCGTAGAGCAAGTATGGCAGTTGACCAAGCGAAAAAACTTGGTTATAAAGGTGTTATTGCGGCAACTAGTGGTAACTACGGTGCTGCGGTTGCAGCCCTTGCTGCTAAAGAAAATTTAGAATGTATCATTGTACAAGAGTGTTTTGATTCAAAGAATGTGAGTCAGCCTGAAATCTTAGAAAAGGCACGGAAATGTGAAGCATATGGCGCAGAAGTTATTCAACTATCTGTCGGTCCAGAGCTATTCTATACCTTTTTAGAATTATTAGATGAGACTGGCTATTTTAATGCCACTTTATATTCTCCTTATGGTATTAAAGGTGTAGAAAGTTTAGGAGTTGAAATTGCAGAAGAGTGCATGACTACCTATGGGAAATACCCTGAAGCGGTTGTTATTACCAATGCTGGCGGAGGGAATCTAACTGGGACTGCTAGAGGATTAAAAGCACAGGGGGCTAATCAAACAAAGATTATAGGTGCGAGTGTCAATCTTTACGGACTACATATGGCGAGCGATCAAGATTTTAATCGAAAATCTTTTACAACAGGTCATACTGGATTTGGCATACCATTTGCAATGAATCCAGACAGAAGTGATGTTCCAAGAAGTGCTGCACGTCCATTACGATATATGGATCAATATGTAATGGTAAACCAAGGTAGTGTTTTCTTTATCACTGAAGTACTAGCCCAATTAGAGGGTATGGAGCGTGGACCTGCAGGAAATACATCATTAGCTGCTGCTTTCAAATTGGCTCAAGAAATGAAAGAAGATGAGATTATAGTTGTTCAAGAAACAGAGTATACTGGTGCTGGAAAACACATAATGCCACAGCTATCATTTGCTAAAAAGAACGGTATTGAGCTTCTATTTGGGAATCCACTAGACGAAATTCCAGGTAAAAATATTATTTTTCCAAGAGATGCTTCCTATCTAGGTTATGAAGAGATTCCATTTCATGATATAAGATTAAGTTATTTAAAGAAATATAAACATATCTCATTAACTGATAAAGATAAAACCTTTTTAGAAGCAGAGTTACATATCAATCGATCAACATTAAATACATTACTAAAGGAGTTGCAGGATGAAGGAAAGAAATGATGATTTTCAACGTCGTAGAAAACACTTAACAGATATGAGTGATGAGAAACTTAAAGCCTATTTCTTTGAACTCGCTGAGAAAATTACAGATCCTTTACTTGACTTAGCATATCACAATACATCTAAATCTATTGAACGGAGTATCCTTCTAAGAATGGGATTCTCATCACCTGAAGCTAAAGCAATAGTAGATGTCTTAAACGAACATAATTTGTTAAGAAAAGGTGCTGGACACTGTGTTTTTAAAATACATAAAGAATTTAATATACCCTTACGCGAGGCAGGTATTAAAATCCAAGATGGTACACACCTAGACTATTTGATAGAGGTGTTTAATCATGCTTAAACCAAATGAAAAACTCGATATTAGACATATTTTAAATGATTTAGATACCTATAAGCCGAAACGTAAAGGTTGGGTTTGGCGTGATGTTGGACCTCAACAAATTGGACCATTTATATATAAACAAGCATCACCATCATTAAAAAACTATGTCCCATTAATGGGAGCGCATAGTGTTGGCAATATTGATCCACAACCTGATAGTGTCATCACTACAGAGATTGCTAGTGGCCGATTTGAAGATGACATTCGTCGGATGAGAATGGCAGCTTATCACGGTGCTGATCATGTTATGGTAATACGTACTGCCGGACAGTCACATTTTGATGGGTTGTTAGAAGGGACACCTCAAGGAATCGGGGGAATTCCTGTGACACGTAAACAATTGCGTGCGCAAAGGAAAGCCTTAGATTTAATTGAAGAAGAAGTGGGAAGACCCATTAACTATCATTCTTATGTGAGTGGTGTTGCTGGTCCGGAAATAGCCGTTTTATTCACAGAAGAAGGCGTTAATGGGGCTCATCAAGACCCTCAATATAACGTTCTTTATCGTAATATTAATATGATGAGAAGTTTTGTTGATGCGGCTGAGAGTAAACGTGTTATGGCCTATGGTGAGATTGCCCAGATTGATGGTGCACACAATGCTAATGCGACAGCTAGAGATGCATGGAAAGTGATGCCAGAGTTACTAGTGCAGCATGGAATCAACTCAGTATTTAGTGAAAAGTGTGGTATCAAGTCTGAGGATATTTGTTTATCAACCGTACCACCAGCTGCGCCACCAACCCCTGACCTGAAGCTAAATTTACCTTATGCAGTTGCCTTGCGAGAATTCTTTAGTGAGTATAAAATGCGTGCCCAAATGAATACAAAATATATGGAATCATCAACAAGAGAAGCCACAGTAACACATGTTTTAAATCTTCTTATATCACGGTTAACAAGTGCCGACATACAAAGTACAATTACACCTGATGAAGGACGTAATGTACCTTGGCATATTTACAATATTGAAGCCTTAGATACCGCTAAACAAGCCATGATAGGTATGGATGATTTATTGAGTATGGTCGCAATAAAGGATACAGGATACTTACATGATAAAAAACGTGAGATCCAAGAACGTGCGATTTTAATGATGGAAGAAATTCTTGAATTAGGTGGGTATTTTAAAGCTGTTGAAGCAGGGATGTTTGTCGATAGTGGTGAATACCCAGAACGCCATGATGATGGAATTAAGCGGGATATCAATGGTGGTGTAGGTAATGGCACAGTCGTCTTACGTGACAATGATTATATGGCCCCAGTTACTGCCCATTATGGATACAATAATGTTGAACAATATGATGTAGCGTGCAAAGATAATCCGTCCGAATTAATTAATGGTTGTACCTTTGAAGTACGCGATAAAATTCAATATATTGATGAGCTAGATGAGACAGACAATGTGTATCTTCGTCTAGATGAGACTGAGAAATATCGTAAAGGGGATATCGTAAAGCCAGAAGTAGAGTGGCTTGGCGATGGTACAGTAGTAGTTGATTTATTCTTCCCTATTGAAAAACGTATTGCTGAGGCTGCGGCTATTAAAACAGGTCAAGAAATGAATTTGAGCGATGTCGAAGTTATTCATTTAGAGGCGTTACATCCATCTGAAGGAACACGTGTTCAAATTAAAGGGAAATTTAATGTAGATATAAAAATAGATGACCTTGTATTGCCAGAGGAAATGAAGACTCACTCTGAAGATGAGGTCTTTGCATATATGAAAGAGCATAATATTAGTGTTGTCGCAGGAACGGCAGGAAATGACGAACACAGTGTGGGAATCCGTGAGGTATTAGATATTAAACACGGTGGAATAGAGAAATATGGTATTAATTATACGTATCTCGGAACCAGTGTTCCCATTGAGAAATTCGTCGATGCGGCTATAGAAACAGATTCACGTGTAATCATGATGTCTACTATTATAAGTCATGATGACATTCACTATAAAAATATGCGCAAATTACATAACTATGCGGTTGAAAAGGGTGTAAGAGATCAACTCATATTGCTTGCAGGTGGGACGCAAGTTACACCTGAAATCGCCCGTGAAAATAAAATGGACCAAGGTTTCGGAAGAGGAACTAAAGGTATCCATATCGCTAGTTATATACTAGATAAACATAAAGAAATGATGTCGGATGATCGTTGATGTCTTGATCGCAGAAATAGGATCAACTACAACAATTGTGAATGCCTTCAATATCCATGATGATATTGCTTTTGTAGGACGCGGAGTAGCTAATACTAGTGTGTCAACTGATGTTAATCACGGACTAAAAGAAGCAATTGCTCAGCTTAAACAAAGTTTAGGGGTGAATGATTTATCATATAAAGAAATGTTTGCCTCTAGTAGTGCTGCAGGAGGTTTACGCGTTAGTGTTCATGGATTAGTTTATGAAATGACAGTTAGAGCTTCTAAAGAAGCTGCGCTTAATGCTGGGGCAAATATTCATTTCGTTACAGCAGGCAAATTGCGAGAAAGTGATCTTAAGAAGATAATCTCATTATCTCCAAATATGATTATAATTGCTGGGGGTACTGATTATGGTGAAAGAGAAACTGCCCTATATAATACCGAAAAATTACTTACACTTGATTTAGAAGTACCAATGATTTATGCTGGTAATATAGAAAACCAAGAGCAAATTTTTCAACTGTTTACAGACGCAGATAAACTACACTTATTAAAAGTGGTTGATAATGTTTATCCAAGAGTCGACCAACTTAATATATTACCCTTACGTGAAGTGATTTATAAGACGTTCGAAGAACACATTATTCATGCGAAAGGTATGTCGCACATAAAAGAACTCGTTACAGGGGCTATTATGCCTACACCAGGTAGTGTTATGGAAAGTAGTATGTTATTGCGTGAAGAGATTGGTAATCTTATTACAATTGATGTCGGTGGCGCTACCACTGATATTCATTCAATCGCAAATGCCAGTGATGAATTTGCTTTATATATGGAAGGTGAACCTTTATCTAAGCGCACAGTAGAGGGGGATCTTGGGGTATTTATTAATCATAAGAATGTATTAAAAACACTAGATCAAGAAGCCTTAAAATCAGCGTTAAATATGTCAGAAAAAACCTATCAAACGTTGATTAAAAACTATAGTTATATCCCCCACACAGAAGAAGAATATGCATTAGTCTATCAATTGACAAAGCATTGTGTTATACAAGCACTAAATCGACATGTTGGTGATATGAAAAAAGTCTATACCTCATCAGGACAAAAAATAATTCCTGAAGGGAAAGACCTTACACAGGTAATTAATATTATCCTTACAGGGGGTGCACTCATTCATCTTCCTGACACAGAAAGAATCATCAATGAGTATATATTGAAGCACCCTAATAAGTTGTTGCCTAGACATGTCACAATTTATAAAGACCATAACTATATCATGGCATCGCTAGGTGTGTTATCATTAAAGTATCCAAAAGAAGCAACAATTCTTTTAAAGCAATCACTAAGATTGGAGTGATTTTATGTATCCAAGAATCACGATTGACTTAAAGAAGTTCAAGCATAATGTAAATACCTTAGTTAAACTCGCTCATCAACATAACCATACAATGATGGGAGTAACCAAGGTTTTTTGCGCAGACCAAAAGTTGATTGATGTATATAATGAATCTAATGTTGACTACTTAGCAGATTCTAGGTTAGAGAACTTATTGAAAATGGAAACTGATAAGCCTAAAGTATTGCTGAGACTACCAATGTTATCTGAAATAGATGTCTTGGTGAGTCAAGTTGATATTTCTCTAAATTCAGAACTAACAACAATCCAAAAAATCAACGAATCAGCTCAACGACAAGGTAAAAAACATAAGGTTATTCTTATGATTGACCTAGGTGATTTAAGAGAGGGTATTTATACTGAAAAAGAGTTAAATTATGTTGTACATGAGGTTATGAAGCTTCCCCATATTATACTAGAAGGTATTGGCACAAACCTGACTTGCTACGGAGGTATTATACCTAGCGTTGAAACACTAGAAAAGTTAGTTGCCTTTAAGGTTAAAATTGAACATTTAACCGGGAAACCTCTTAACATTATTAGTGGAGGTAATTCATCTAACTTAGAACTATTAAAATCAAATCAAATTCCATCAGGGGTTAACAATATCAGATTAGGAGAAAGCACCGTCATTGGAAGAGAAACTGCATATGGAAAGATGTATGATAACTTATTTAATGATGTATTTGTTCTCGAGGCAGAGGTAATCGAGAATAAAGTCAAACCTAGTGTTCCGATAGGTCAAATTGGTATGGATGCATTTGGAAACACCCCCTCATTCGAAGATAAGGGTAAGCTTGAACGAGTGATTCTTGCTGTCGGAAAACAAGATGTGAATCACAATGAGCTGATTCCGTTTGATAGGGTAGAAGTCCTAGGATCAAGTAGCGATCACCTTATCGTTAATGCTAGTCAAAGTGGTAAAACGTATCAAGTGGGAGATGTTTTGAAATTTAAATTGACCTATCCTGCAATTCTGACCCTTATGACATCTGTTTATGTGGTGAAACACTATGTTTAAATATCACCGTAAGACACAAGCCGACATTGTGTTAAAGAATATATATTCGAATTTTTTAGAGGTTCAAAAACGTGTTGGAGATAAGACAATTATACCTGTTGTTAAGGCAAATGCATATGGTCACGGCGATATTGAGGTGACACAATACTTACATGAAAAAGGGGTTGACCAATTCGCAGTAAGTTTGCTTGAAGAAGGGTTGAAACTACGTCAAAAATTCCAAAATATTTCGCTTCTATGTATGGGAGTCGTTGAAGGAAAAAGTTTATGTACTGCAGCCAAAAATAATATTACTGTTACCTTAACTAATTTTGATCAAATTGAAGATTTAATGCAATTAGATGCTCATTTGAAAGTACATATTAAGGTAGATACAGGGATGCACCGTTTAGGGTTTAATGATTTAGATGACATTAAAGAAGTTATTCAATTTTGTGAAGATCATCAATTTATTTCATTAGAGGGTATTTATACTCACTTTGCTACAGCTGATTGTGATGAAGCGTACTATTTGATGCAATTAAAAAAATTTAAAAGAATACTCAATGATTTAAATTATGATTTCAAGAAAGTACATGTTTCAAATTCAAGCGCTAGTATTAAATATGAAAACCAATTTGATTTTACTACACATGTTCGACTGGGTATAAGTCTTTATGGGTGTTCATTAGATGATAATATGGATTTTCTAAAACCAACGATGATTTTGAAAACAAGAATTAGCCAGGTTAGATCGCTCAGTAAAGGTGATAAACTCGGTTATGGCATTACATATACTGCAAGAGAAGATGAAATGATTGGTATATTACCGATTGGATATGCAGATGGATTCATTCGAAAAAATCAAAACGGAAATGTGATGATCAATAATAAAAGATACCCCCTTGTTGGGCGAATTTGTATGGATCAGTGCTTTATACAAATTGATGATAGCGTTACTAAGAAGGATACGGTATACTTATTTGGTAAAGGTATTGATATTAACGAAGTAGCCGATCGCTTAGATACAATCAATTATGAGGTGCTTTGTAGCATTAGTGATCGTGTTCCACGTGTATATATTAAAGAATGAGAGGAATGATTCTATGAAAATAAATGTTACATCTGAAATTGGCACTTTAAAAACTGTCTTACTACACAGGCCGAGTTTAGAGCTAGAAAATCTAACACCTGATATCTTAGAACGGCTATTATTCGACGATATCCCCTATTTAAAACAAGCGCAAAAAGAACATGATGCTTTTGCAGATGTGTTAAGAAATCACAATATTGAAGTGCTCTATATTCAAGATATGGTGGTAGAAGCACTTGAAAATCATCCAGAAGTAAAGAGCAATTTTATTAACCAGTTTATTGAGGAGTCACATGTTCAATCATATTCTGTAAAAGATGCATTGTATGAGTATCTAGAGAAACTTGATTGTAAAACTATGGTTTCCAAAATGATTGAAGGAATCCGAACAACTGATATTCACATTGTTGAAAAAACTTCAATTATGGACATGTTAGAAAATGAATATCCATTCTTTACTGATCCAATGCCGAATCTTTTATTTCAACGAGACCCATTTGCAACTTTAGGAAATGGCGTTGTCATGAATAACATGATGACTCAAGCTAGAACAAGAGAAACTTTATTGAGTGAATATATGTTTAAATATCATCCTCGATTTGAAAATGAGGATATTCCATTTTATAATGACAGGTTTGATCGATATAAATCTGAGGGTGGAGATTTCTTAGTACTAAGTAAGGATGTTTTAGCCATAGGTATTTCACAAAGAACAGATCCTCGAGCAATTGAACGAATTAGTAAACGATTATTCCGAGAAAACACCTCATTTAAGACGGTGTTAGCATTTAATATTCCAAAGTCGCGCGCGTTTATGCACTTAGATACTGTCTTTACACAAGTAGATTATGGTGTTTTTACAATACATCCTGGTATTCAGGAAAGATTAACTATTTTCGAAATTGAACGTACTGATAACGGTATCCAAACAACGAAAGTTGTAACCTCTTTAGAAGCTATTTTAAAGAAACATTTACAAAGAGAAATCACCTTAATTCATTGCGGTGGAAAAGATCTTATCACCAGCGGACGTGAACAATGGAATGATGGTGCAAATACCCTTGCTATTGCACCTGGTGTTGTTGTCGTTTATGAGAGAAATAATGTTACTAATCAAGCGTTAAGAGATGCAGGCATTAAGGTGTTAGAAATTCCATCTAGTGAACTATCTCGCGGACGAGGTGGGCCACGTTGCATGAGCATGCCATTGTTAAGGGAAGATTTATAAAAAATACTAAAATAATAAGGAGCGAATTATGAACTTAAAAAACCGTAATTTTGTGACATTACTAGACTTTACACCCGAAGAGATTAACTATTTAATTAAACTTTCGAGTAAGTTGAAAAGTGAAAAGTATGAGGGAATTGAACACAAAGTATTGACCGATAAGAACGTAGTTTTACTGTTTCAAAAGGACTCTACCCGGACACGTTGTGCATTTGAGGTTGGTGCTCAAGATTTAGGGATGAGTACCACTTACTTGGGTCCTAATGGATCTCAAATGAATACAAAAGAGAGTGTTAAAGACACTGCTAGAGTTCTTGGTCGAATGTATGATGGTATTGAATTTAGAGGATACAATCAATCGGATGTTGAAGCGCTTGCTGAACATAGTGGAGTTCCCGTTTGGAATGGGTTAACTGACATTTATCATCCAACTCAAATTTTAGCTGACTTTTTAACAATAAAGGAAGTTTTTGGAGAGTTGAAAGGGATCAAGTTTACCTATGTTGGTGATGCGAGAAACAATATGGGTAACAGTTTAATGATTGGCGCAGCTAAATTAGGTCTTCATTTCACTGGTGTTGCACCTAAAGCGTTATGGCCAGAACAATCATTAATCGATACCTGTAATGAAATTGCTAAGGAAACAGGCGCAACCTTGAATTTTACAGAAGATAAAATGGAAGGTACAAAAGATGTTGATGTTATTTATACTGATGTTTGGGTTAGTATGGGTGAGCCAAAAGATGTTTGGCAAGATCGAATTGAACAATTAATTGATTATCAAGTAGATAAAGAATTAATGAATAACGCACATAAAAATGCTATATTTATGCATTGTTTACCTGCCTTTCATGGAAAAGATACAAATGTTGGTGAAGAAATTGCTAACACATTTAAAGAGCAATTTCCAAAGTTAAAGAATGGTGAAATGGAAGTGACTAACGAAGTGTTTGAATCGAAACAAAGTGTAGTATTTCAGGAGGCAGAAAATAGAATGCATACTATTAAAGCGGTTATGCTGGCTACATTAAAGGATCAGTATGAGTAGAATAGTTGTTAGTCTAGGAGGTAATGCTCTAGGTAAAACCCCTGCCGAACAGAAACTACTTCTTACAAATGTTGCTGAGCACATTGTTGAGTTAATAAAGGATGGTCACGAGGTGGTGATTGCACATGGTAATGGTCCCCAAGTAGGGATGATAAACCTTGCATTTACGGAAAGTGAAAATACACCTCAAATGCCTTTTCCTGAGTGCGGAGCAATGAGCCAAGGGTATATTGGGTATCATATGCAAAATGCTATCGGTAACGCTTTAAGTATGCATAAGATTAACCGTAATATTGCAGCTTTGATTACTCAAGTTGTTGTTAATGCCAACGATGAGGCATTTGATAATCCAAGAAAACCTATTGGGGCATTTTATACAGAAGAAGAAGCTCTTAAATTAGAAGCAGAAATGGGCTATAATATGGTTGAGGATTCTGGACGGGGATATCGACGTGTCGTACCGAGTCCGATGCCAATTGATGTTAAAGAGAAAGCGATGATTCAATCCTTATTAAAAGCAGGACATATTGTTATCACTGTTGGTGGTGGAGGGATTCCTGTTGTAGAAACGGAAAAAGGCTTAGAAGGGATAGCGGCAGTAATTGATAAAGATAATGCCAGCGCTACTTTAGCTGAGGAAATCGACGCAGATATGCTTGTTATTTTAACAGCTGTTGATCAAGTGTATATTAATTTTGGTAAAGACAATGAAAAAGCACTATCTAATGTGACTGTTGATGAGTTAGAGACATATATCAAAGAAGGACACTTCGCTCCAGGAAGTATGTTGCCAAAGATTAAAGCAACCTCACGTTTTGCAAAAACTGGAAAAACAAGCGTTATTGCATCATTAAACAATGCTGAAAAAGCATTCAAATTAGAATCAGGAACTATTATTACACAATAAACAAGACCCTATTTAAGGCCTTTTTTTGAGAGTGGAGGAATACTATGGTAATCGCAATAATCGGTGAAAACTACACAGGTAAATCTACTTTAGTTGAAGCCTTGAAAAACCATATCAAATTTGAAGAATATTCGGATAAAGATTATTTGTAACTCGCCAAAAATGAATCAATAGCTAATAAGACCTTCTGTGATATATTGAATCAGGCTGACGGAATTATTATTTATGTTGTTTCAGAGAAAAAAGACCTTGAATTATTGCCAGATAATGCAGTTAAAGTATTATTGAAAGAAGATCAAGAGATAATAAAAGAACGCTTTAAAATGCGCATGAATGGCAATCTACCAAAACCTGTAGAAATGATGATTGAAAGAAAACATGGAATGTTTAATGAAGATACAATGGATCTCGTTTTAGAGTCGAGTTCAATTGAAGAGCGTGTATCACAATTTATTGGCTACATCAATAGAGAAAACCAGTATAGTTAAAATAAGTTTTATCTTGCTACTTAAAAGGATAATGTGTATTGATAGCCTTATATTTGGATGAAATAAAGAAATCATGTTATCATTAAGTATGCGATTAAGAGGAGTGATTTGATGAGTGATGATAAAAAGGCTGTTATTAAAAATGATCAAACACGGATTTCAAACAATGATCGCGACCATAGTTTAGGCCAGCACGCTATTCGTGTTGGTGAATCTAAAGAAGAGGATATTAATACATCTGAAAAGCACAATCTTCATAATTGGATTCTAGTGATAACGTTTTTAAGTATTATATTTATTATTGTATTATTGGTCCTAATTTCATGGTAAGTGATTGTTTATAGTGTACTTAAAGGAAAAATAAATAATAAACCACATTGAAAAATGAACGTTTTTCAGTGTGGTTTTTTATTATAAGTAAAACCTCCTTTCCTCATTCTATAATAAAGAGTTGATTTTTTACTTATACTGTCTACTAAACTATACTAAACCCGATTTCACCTCTTATGGTTAGTATTCAAAAAGATGTTAATAAACACAGTTCTTTTTGTGTCTACTAACATCTTACTAGTTCACAGCCTAAGTTATTCTTTTTTGTAAACGAGATTACCGTCTAAATACGTTTCTAATACATTGATTTCAAGTAAGTCTTCGGGCGCATTTTTGTTGGGGACCCTATCTAAATAGATATAGTCGTTAAAAGTTTGACCTTTATCATATGAGTGGAACATATTATGGCTTGTATAGCATTCCAATGCTTCTTCATAAGTGAATGGATTATCGTTTTTCATTGCCTCTAGATTGGGATGTTTAATCGATTTTCTTGTCATTGCTGTATATATATTAGCGAATGGATTAACAGCTTCTACAGGCGCATCAGTGCTAAATCCGACATTTAATCCTTCCATGAACATTTTATGGAATAAATATGATTCCTTTATTCTTTTTTTACCAAGTCGCTTACTAACAATAGGTAAATCACTGTTGATAAAAATGGGTTGTACGATTGGCATTATTCCCATATTTTTCATACGTTGAATTTGAGACGAAGTTGCAAGTTGAGCATGAATTAAACTGTGCCGATGATTGGTTCTTCCAGTACGGTTTGTTACACGTTCAATTGTATCTAAAATAATATCAATGATTCCATCACCAATTGCATGGATAGCAACATCCATTCCATGGGAGTCCGCAAGATAAATAAGTTCTTCTAGTGTAGCATCAGTAAAGACTTTAATCCCCCTTGTTGATGGATCGTCATCATATGGCTCATTGAGATAAGCTGTACGCCCACCAAGACTACCATCTGCTAATAACTTGAGTGGTCCCATTTTAAAGTTCCCAAAAGTCGTTTTATGATGGTTTTTATTTAAGAAAGATTTTAATATTTTCACATCTGGTATGTTCGCTTGTTCGGTCAAACGAATTGTCATCTCACCTGAGTCATACAGCTCTTTTAAGGACTCTAGTACAAGTTCATAAGGGACATCTAAGATTGAAAAATCATCACTCGCACATTGTGTAATCCCTTGTGAAAACAACTGTTCTTGGCCAGATAAAAACATATTTTTTATGGCTGCTTTATCATTTTTAGGTAAGATTGATTTAATTAGTTTCATTGCATCTTCACTAAATGTACCAGTAGTTAGGTCAAACTTTCCGCCAGGTACTTGAGGTGTATCTTTATCAACTCCTGCGAGTGCCATTGCTTTATCATTACAGACCAGGACATGACCACAGACACGCAAAAAGATGACGGGTTTTTGTGTTGATACTTGGTTTAAATCATCCTTTGTTGGGTAGCGTTTTTCAATAAACTGATCTTGATGCCAACCGCGACCATATATAAGATCTTTGTCAATTGTTATATTGTAGGTATCTTTAATTGATTTATATCCAGATAAATCAACCATTGTTTGGACATAGCCTAATCCAAGTAAATGGAGATGAGAATCATTAAAAGCAACATGCTTATGCATAGTATCACTCACTTTCTATCCTTAATTATAGCAATAATAACCAAAAAAAGACAAAGAAAAGACTTGTAATATATTTTACTAAAATTTATAATAACTCGTTATAAAAAATCCTATAATGTGCTATAATGTTATATGAAATAGGGGGAGAAAGATGAAACCAATTAAGTTAATATCAGATAGCACATGTGATTTAAGTTCTAACATCATAAAAAAACGGAATATTGAAATCATACCGATGCACGTATCATTCGGTGATGAACGTTATTTAGATGGAGTAAATATTACAGTTGATACACTCTATCAAAAAGTAGAGGAAACAGGGGATTTACCTAAAAGTGCAGCCATTTCACCAGGAGAGTTTGAAGAGGTCTTTAAACGGTTTCTAGATGAAGGATATCAAATTCTTTATTTGGGTATTGGCGCACAGTTTTCTGGAACATTTCAAAGTGCTAATTTAGCTAAGACGTTATTAGAGTCAGAAGATATATATCTTGTTGATTCAGCGAATTTATCAAGTGGTATTGGTCTTTTATTACTTAAGGCATCAGATATGATTGAAGAGGGTCTGAATATTGATGAAATTGTTGCTAGTTTAGAAGCCACCGTTCCTAAAGTAAGAAGTCAATTTGTGATTGACACCTTAGAGTATTTATACAAGGGTGGTCGGTTAAATGCCTTAAGCAATTTTATGGGTAATATGTTAAGACTTCACCCATTAATCAAAGTTGTTGATGGGAAAATGATAGTAGGTAAAAAAATATCTGGCGCTATGCGAAAAGCAGTACGATATATGGTGAATGAAACTATTTCAAATCAAGATAAGATTGAAAGTGATTATATTATGATTACGCATTCAAAAGCGGAGAAGAATGCTGATTACATACGTCAAAACGTCGTTAACAATATGAGTGTAAATAACTTGCTTGAAACAAAAGCGGGCTGTACGATATCAACTCATTGTGGTGCCGGTACTATCGGTATTCTTTACATTGAAAAGTAATAAAAGACAACTTGCAAAAGTTGTCTTTTTTATTGTACCTTAATCGTGATCGTATGCCTATCATAATCGATTAATCCTTCATCTCTCATTTTAGAGAGTTCTCTACTTAATGAGGGGCGTCTTACATAAAGTGCTTCAGCGAGCTCTTCTTTTGATTGGTCGAGTTTAATGATGTTTGATTGTTGCTTCTTTTTTTGTGCATAGAGATAATATAAAATTTTATCTCTTAAGCAATCTTGACTTAATAGTTTGTTTTTGTTGTTTACTTCGTAGGTCTTATCACTTAGTAGTTTTAAATAGTTACTTAGCAGTGTTTCTGATTCACTAAGCCACCGTTTAAACAGTTGGTTATTAATCTTGGCAATTTGGGTATGTTCTCTTGCGATCAAAGTGCCTGGATAGGCCTTACTGTGGCTGCCAAATATTAATACATCACCATACATCATCCCTTCATAGAGTGAACGAATAATGAACGTATGACCTGCAAGAGAATAGGACTTGATAACAATAGATCCACTTAAAACAATCCCAATATAAGTACTCATTGCACCCTCTTGTTCAATCGTATATCCTTTGGGATAGGATACGATATCAATTTGTCTCAAATCAACTTTTGCGCTTTTTAGTAATGGTACCTGATGTAATTGCATCAAACCACTCCTTTTTGTAACATATGTTACATAAAGAGTATATCACATAGATAGTATATTATGCAATTTTCTTATTTTAATACCGAAATAAGCCCTATATATATAATAAGGAAGGAATTTTAAAAAAAGTGAGAAAAGTACTTGCATTGGTAAATCTTTTTTGGTAATATGTCTAAGACTCACGTCTGAGTCAGGCAACGAAGTGGGAGGTTGCTGACACACCGAGAGGCGTTGTCTTGGTCGTCAGGTAATTTCCATGGAGCAAGTCTATTACAAGAGAATAGGCATAAAAAGGAGGAAAACATGGCAAATCAAAAAATTAGAATTAGATTGAAATCTTATGATCACAGATTATTAGATCAATCAGCGCAAAAAATTGTAAGAACGGCAAAGAAAACAGGTGCTAAAATTAGCGGACCTGTACCACTGCCAACTGAAAAAGAAATCTTCACAATCTTGCGTTCAGTTCACGTTAACAAAAAATCTCGTGAACAATTTGAAAGACGTACTCACAAACGTCTAATCGATATTACGGATCCTACTCCGGCTACGATCGATAGTTTGATGCACCTAGATTTACCATCTGGTGTTGACATTGTATTAAAATAATTAAACAAATTTAAGGAGGTTTACTCATGGCCAAAGGTATCTTAGGGACAAAAGTTGGAATGACACAAGTTTTCAGCGACGCGGGTGAATTAGTACCTGTTACAGTTGTAAGTTGTGAACCAAATGTTGTTCTTCAAAAGAAAACTTTAGAAAAAGATGGATATGAAGCCATCCAATTAGGCTTCAAAAACAAACGTATGAAGTTAGCTAATAAATCTGAATTAGGTCATTTAGCAGCTGCTGATGCGGATCCTAAGCGCTACTTAAGAGAAGTTAGAGGAAATGAAATGTATAACTTTGAAGTAGGTCAAGAGATTAGGGTAAATATATTTGAAGAAGGCGAAGTTATTGATGTAACGGGAACTTCAAAAGGAAAAGGATTTGCTGGTTCAATTAAGCGTCATAATCAATCACGCGGACCAATGAGTCACGGTAGTCACTATCACCGTGGACCAGGGACAATGGGACCAATTGATCCAAATCATGTTCGCCCAGGTAAAAACTTACCAGGACATATGGGACATGAAACTGTTACAATTCAAAACTTAGAAGTTGTTAAAGTCGATTTAGACCGTAATTTACTTCTAGTTAAAGGGTCTATTCCAGGACCTAAAAAAGGATTAGTCTTCGTTAAACGTGCTGTTAGCCAAGAACCTGTTGACGCACTAAATCCAGAAGATTATATCGTTAAAACTGAAACCGAAGCTGAAGAAGCTCAAGAATAACCACTTTCGAAAGGAGGATTTAAAATGCCAAAAGTTGCATTGATGAATCAAAGCGGTAACGTTGCTGGTGACATCACATTAAATGATGCTGTGTTCGGGATTAAACCTAACACACAAGCAGTTTATGAAGTTGTTAAATCACAACGTGCTGGTATGCGTCAAGGAACACATAAAGTGAAAGGACGTAGTGAAGTTTCCGGAGGTGGCGCAAAACCTTGGAGACAAAAAGGGACAGGACGAGCTCGTGCTGGTTCAAACCGTTCACCTTTATGGGTTGGTGGAGGAACAGTATTTGGTCCTACACCACGTAAATATAAATTAAAAGTAAATCGCAAAGTAAGACGTTTAGCATTAAAAAGCGTATTAAGCTCTAAGTTGCAAGATGAGCAATTAGTTATTGTTAAAGACTTAGCATTAGAGAGTATGAAAACAAAGGAAATGGTTGCGGTACTTAATAACCTAAAACTAGAAGGTAAAGTTATTATTGTTGTTGATGCGTTAAACGACAATCTAATTTTAGCAGCACGTAACATTCCAAACATCACATTAGCAACTGTTGCTCATGCAAGTGTTTATGATTTATTAAATTATAAAACAGTTGTGTTAACAGAAGCTGCTGTGAAAAATTATGAGGAGGTGCTTGGATAATGAGAGCGAGTGAAATTATCAAACACCCAATTATCACAGAAAAAACAATGTTACTTTCTGAAGAACAAAACAAATATACATTTAGCGTTGACAAGCGCGCAAATAAAATTCAAATTAGAAAAGCTATTGAAGAGTTATTTGATGTGACTGTCACTAAAGTAAATAAGCTTAAGAGTGCCCGCAAGAAAAAACGTGTTGGGCAACACCAAGGTTTCAAACCTGTCATTACAAAGGCTATTGTTACATTAGCTGATGGTGACAAGATTGAAATCTTCGAAGCATAAAGTTAAGGAGGATTTCATATGGCTTTAAAGAAATATAAAGCGATGACCAACGGACAACGACATATGACAAGCTTGGATTATTCTGAAATCACAACGAATAAACCAGAGAAGTCGTTATTAAAACCACTTCCTAAAAAGTCAGGTCGTAACAGTCAAGGTAGAATTACGGTTCGCCATCATGGTGGTGGAGCGAAACGTAAATACCGGATCATCGATTTCAAACGTGATAAAGACAATATTCCTGCAAAAGTAGCTACAATCGAATATGATCCAAACCGTAGTGCTAACATTGCATTGTTACATTACGCAGATGGAGAAAAACGCTATATCATTGCACCTAAAGGACTTAAAGTAGGTATGACTTTAGAATCAGGTGATAATGCAGATATCGTTGTAGGGAATGCATTACCACTAAATAAAATTCCAGTTGGACGGTTTATCCACAACTTGGAAATGAAACCTGGTAAAGGTGGACAAATTGCACGTAGTGCAGGTGCGAAAGCACAAATTATTGGCCGTGAAGAACGTTATGTGCTTGTTAAATTAGCAAGTGGAGAACGTCGTAAAATTCTAGGAACTTGTAAAGCTACCATCGGTGAAGTTGGTAACCAAGACTATGAATTAGTTAACCGCGGTAAAGCTGGTAAAAATAGACACAGAGGTATTAAACCTACTGTTCGTGGATCAGTAATGAATCCAAACGATCACCCACATGGTGGTGGAGAGGGACGTCAGCCTATCGGTCTGAAATCACCTGTTACACCTTGGGGTAAACCAGCCCTTGGACTTAAAACTAGAAAATCGAAAAAAGCTAGCGATCGTTTAATCGTTAGCCGTCGTAAATAGGAGAGGAGGAACTCAATATGGCACGTTCATTAAAAAAAGGACCTTTTTGTGACGATCATTTGATGAATAAAATTGAAGCTTTAAACGAGCAAAGCAAGAAGCGTGTTGTACAAACTTGGTCACGTCGTTCGACGATTTTCCCTGAGTTTGTTGGACATACAATTGCAGTATATAACGGAAAAGAGCATATCCCTGTATATGTTACAGAAGATATGGTTGGACATAAATTAGGAGAGTTCGCTCCAACACGATCTTTCAAAGGACATAACAAAGAAGAAAAGAAAGCAACTAAACGAGGAGGCAAAGCATAATGGAAGCCAGAGCACAATCAAAAATGGTTAGAATCTCTTCTCGTAAAGTGAAATTGGTGCTTGATTTAGTTAGAGGTAAAGATGTTCCAGAGGCATTAGCTATCTGCCAACTTACACCTAAAAAAGCTGCGCCAGTTGTTGCCAAGTTAATTAAGTCTGCAGTTGCCAACGCAGAACATAATTACAACATGGACACAGATAACCTTTTCGTCAAAGAGATATATGTCGGTGAAGGCCCTACGTTGAAACGTTTTAGACCACGCGCACAAGGTAGAGCTACCGCTATTAATAAACGTACTAGTCACATCACAGCTGTTGTGGCTGAGAAAGAGTAAAGGAGGGAATCACATTGGGTCAAAAAGTAAGTCCAGTCGGATTGAGATTAGGAATTATTAAAGATTGGGATTCTCGCTGGTATGCGGATAAAAATGACGTAGCTGATTTATTACATGAAGATCTTAAGATTCGCGAATTATTAGAAGATTTTTATAGAAATGCAGCAGTTTCAAGAATTGAAATAGAGCGTATGAAAAACCGCATTATCGTTTCTGTCCACACAGCAAAACCAGGAATGGTTTTCGGTCGTGGCAGCAGCATTAAGAATGCCGTTGTTGAAAAACTACAAAACTTAACAGGTAAAGAAGTATATTTAAATATCCAAGAAATCAAAAAGCCGGATTTAGATGCGAAATTGGTCGCAGAAAATATCGCGAGCCAATTAGAAAACCGTGCTTCATTTAGACGCGTCCAAAAAATGGCTATCCAACGTGCTATGCGCGCTGGCGCTAAAGGATGTAAAACATTAGTATCAGGTCGTTTAGGTGGAGCTGAAATGGCACGTAGTGAAGGATATTCTGAAGGAAATGTTCCATTACATACATTCCGTGCAGATATCGATTATGCTGCTGTTGAAGCAAACACAACCTATGGAAAACTTGGTGTTAAAGTTTGGATCTATAAAGGCGAAATTCTACCGGCTAAAAAAAGAGGAGGGAGAAACTAATGTTAACTCCGAAAAGAACGAAATATCGCCGTCCTCATCGTGTATCATATGAAGGTAGAGCAAAAGGTGGCATTGAAATAAATTTTGGTGATTACGGGTTAAAATCATTAGATGGTGCTTGGATAAGCAGCCGTCAAATTGAGTCAGCTCGTATCGCATTAACACGTTTTATGAAACGTCAAGGTAAAGTTTGGATTCGTATTTTCCCACATATGGCGAAAACAGCGAAACCATTAGAAGTTCGTATGGGTTCTGGTAAAGGAGCTCCTGACGGATTTGTAGCAGTAGTAAAACGTGGAACAATCATGTTCGAAGTTGGTGGTGTAAGTGAAGAAATCGCGCGTGAAGCATTGCGCTTAGCTTCTCACAAATTACCAGTAAGAACGAAAATTGTAAAACGAGAAAGTGGTGATTCTAATGAAGGCTAATGAAATTAGAGAATGGGACACTACGCAAATCAATGAAGAAATATCTGAGTTGAAAAAGGAACTATTTGATCTTCGTTTTCAACAAGCGACAGGTCAACTTGAGAATACTGCTCGCATTGGAAAAGTAAAGAAAGCGATCGCTCGCATGAAAACTGTGCTTAACGAGCGCGCTAAATAGAGGTGAGAGATCAATATGGAACGTAATAGTCGTAGAGTATTAACAGGAATGGTTGTCGCTGATCAAAACGATAAGACAATTTCTGTATTAGTTGAAATATACAAAAAACATCCATTATATGGAAAACGTGTTAAACAATCGAAAAAATACACTTGTCATGACGAACTCAACAAAGCAAGAGTTGGCGACAAAGTACGTATTATGGAAACACGTCCATTGTCAAAAACGAAAAGATTCCGTTTATTAGATGTTGTGGAAACACGCTCTTAATAAATGTAGGAGAGCTTAAAGGAGGTTCTTAGGATGATTCAACAAGAATCAAGATTAAAAGTAGCGGATAATTCTGGTGCTCGTGAAGTCTTAGCAGTTAAGATTTTAGGGGGAACAGGACGCAAATACGCCAACGTTGGCGATATTATAACAGTTACCGTAAAACAAGCAACTCCTGGTGGAATGGTTAAAAAAGGAGACGTTTTACGTGCTGTAATTGTACGTACGAAAAAAGGCGTTCGTCGTAAAGATGGAAGCTATATAAAATTCGATGATAATGCTGCTGTAATTGTTCGTGACGACAAGAGTCCACGCGGAACCCGTATTTTTGGACCAGTAGCACGTGAGTTACGTGAAGCAGGATTTATGAAAATTGTTTCACTAGCTCCAGAAGTATTATAGAGTAGGAGGTTACAGAATGAAAATTAAAAAAGGCGATACTGTTAGAGTTATTAGCGGTGCAAACCTCAATCGTGAGGGAAAAGTGTTAAAAGTTTTTCCAAAAACGAATAAAGTGATCGTTGAAGGTGTTAATATTATTAAAAAACATGCGAAACCTACTCAAAATAATCCAGAAGGTGGCATCATGGAATATGAAGCACCAATTCACGCATCAAATGTAATGCTTGTTGATGGTAAAAATGGACCAACACGTGTTGGTTATAAAACTATCACTGAGAAAGTTAAAAAAGAAGACGTCACACGTAAAGTAAGATATTCTAAAAAATCTGGTGAGGTATTAGACTAATCAGAAAGGAGGCTTTTAGCATGAATCGCTTACAAGAAACATACAATACATCAGTGCGTCAAGCATTGGTTGAGAAATTTGATTATTCATCAATTATGGAAGCACCAAAAGTTGATAAAATCGTTGTCAACATGGGTGTTGGAGATGCGAAAGATAATGCCAAAGCATTAGATGACGCAGTTGAAGAATTAATGACATTAACTGGACAAAAGCCAGTTATTACAAAAGCTAAAAAATCAATTGCGAACTTCAAAATTCGTGAAGGTATGGCAATTGGATGTAAAGTGACATTACGCGGTGAAAGAATGTATCAATTTTTAGATAAATTAATCGCTGTGGCATTGCCACGTGTTAGAGACTTCCAAGGGGTGTCAAACAAAGCGTTTGATGGTCGTGGAAATTATACACTAGGTGTTAAAGAACAATTAATTTTCCCTGAGATTAACTATGATAAAGTTAACCGTGTTCGCGGTATGGATATCGTGATTGTTACAACGGCTAATTCAGACATCGAAGGGTTAGAATTGCTCAAACAACTCGGAATGCCGTTTAAGAAATAAGGAGGAAACTAATGGCAAAAAAATCAATGGTTGTAAAACAACAAAAGAAAGCGAAATTCTCTTCAAGAGAATATACACGCTGTCAACGTTGTGGGAGACCTCATGGCGTTTACAAAAAATTTAAATTATGCCGTATTTGTTTCCGTGAATTGGCATATAAAGGACAAATACCAGGCGTTAAAAAAGCAAGCTGGTAAGCTAAAATAAACTATATTCCAAGCAATTGGAAGGAGGAAAAATAAATGGTAATGACAGATCCTATCGCAGATATGTTAACCCGTATCCGGAATGCAAACCAAATGAAAAAAGCGAAAGTGGATATTCCTGCTTCAAAGCTCAAAAATGAAATTGCAGAGTTGTTAAAAAAAGAAGGATATATCACAGATTATAACATTATAAATAAACATCCTCAAGATGTGCTTCGCGTCACCATGAAATATATGCAAAACGAACGCGTTGTAAAAGGATTAAAGCGTATTTCTAAGCCCGGTCTTAGAGTATATGCAAAAACAAACGAAATTCCTAAAGTATTAAATGGACTAGGTATTGCCGTGATTTCAACATCTCAAGGTGTTATGACAGACCGTGAGGCACGTAAACAACGTGTTGGTGGCGAAATCATCGCATACGTATGGTAATCAAACAGGAGGTAAAAAAATGAGTCGTATTGGTAAAAAGCCGGTGGCTATTCCTGAAGGTGTTACTGTCACAGTTGACGGAAACTTGGTTACTGTTAAGGGTCCTAAAGGATCACTTGAATTTACACATCATGAAGACATGAGTGTTTCAGTGACTGATCAGGAAGTTATCGTAGAAAGACCATCTGAGTCAAAATCTCACCGTTCGATTCACGGAACTACCCGTGCCGTAATAAATAATATGGTTGACGGTGTGACTCAAGGTTATAAAAAGGATTTAAAAATGATCGGTGTTGGATACCGTGCACAAGTTAAAGGTAAAACACTTGTAATTAGTGCTGGATATTCACACGATGTTGAAATGGAAATCCCTGAAGGATTAGATGTAAATGTTGAGAAAAATACAGCAATTACTATTTCAGGTATTGATAAACAACAAGTCGGAGAATTCTCTGCAAATGTAAGAAAGGTTCGTCCACCTGAACCTTATCTTGGAAAAGGAATTCGCTACGTCGATGAACACGTACGTAGAAAAGAAGGAAAAACTGCTAAGTAGCAGTTAGGAGTGTTGATTATGATTAAGAAAAAATCGAGAAATAAAATGCGTCAAAAACGTCACTTACGAGCAAGAAAATCATTGGTCGGGACACCACTTCGTCCACGTTTAAGTGTATATCGTTCTAACAAACATTTATATGCACAAGTAATCGATGATATTAACGCGGTGACACTTGCAAGCGCATCAACGATTGAAAAAGATGACAAAGTAGACAATGGTGGAAATGTTGAAGCTGCAAAAGTGGTTGGAGAAAAAATCGCTAAACGCGCGCTTGAAAACAATATCAATAATGTTGTCTTTGATCGTAGTGGGTATAGATACCACGGTCGCGTTAAAGCATTAGCTGATGCTGCACGTGATGCAGGATTGAAATTCTAAGGAGGTTAGCCAATGCAAGACAAGAAAAATCGTAGAAGAAGACCTCGCCGTAGACGCCAACCAAAGCAATACGAAGAGCGAGTTGTCAATATTAGCCGTGTTACAAAAGTTGTAAAAGGTGGACGTCGTTTCCGCTTTAGTGCACTTGTTGTAATCGGTGATAAAAAAGGTAAAGTTGGATTCGGTACTGGTAAAGCTCAAGAAGTACCAGATGCGATTAAGAAAGCAATCCAAGATGCCAAAAATAATTTAGTTAAAGTACCAATGTACGGAAAAACAATCCCACATCAAATTGTTGGAAAACATTCAGGTGGAGAAGTATTCTTAAAACCTGCTGTTGGCGGGACTGGAGTCATTGCTGGTGGTGCAGTGCGTGCCGTACTTGAGTTAGCTGGTGTTGAAGATATCTTAAGTAAAAACTTAGGGTCAAATACGCCAATTAATATCGTTCGTGCTACATTCGATGCAATTGATCGCTTAAGAACTGCGGAACAAGTTGCACGTACACGTGGTATGAGCGTTGAGGAGATTTTACACTAATGGCTGAATTACATATCACGTTAGTGAAAAGTGCTAACGGTGCAAAACCAAACCACCGTAAAACCGTTAAAGCACTTGGCTTAAAAAAGATGAGAAAAACAGTTGTTAAACAAGATACACCTACCATTCGTGGTATGGTACGTTCAATCTCACACTTAGTAGAAGTACAAGAGAAGTAGGAGGGAAAACCATGGATTTAAATAACTTAAGACCAACTCCTGGTTCAACAAATAACAGAAAACGTAAAGGTAGAGGTCCAGGAAGCGGTTTAGGTAAAACTGCTGGTCGCGGGACTAAAGGACAAAATTCACGCTCAGGAGGCGGAACTCGTCCAGGATTTGAAGGTGGGCAAACACCATTATTCAAACGCCTACGTAAAGTTGGATTCAACAATCACTTCCGTAAAGAATACGCAGTTGTGAACGTTAAAGAATTAAATGATTATAAAGAGGGTACTGTTATTACACCTGAATTATTACGTAATGATGGTATTATCAAACGCAACCTTGATGGACTTAAAGTTTTAGGTGACGGTGAATTAACTGTTAAACTAGAAGTCAAGGCAAACAAATTCAGTCAATCTGCGCAAGAAAAAATAGAAGCAGTTGGTGGAAGCGTCGAGGTGATTTAGATGCAGACTATAGTTGCGGCATTAAAAAATAAAGAAGTAATGAAAAAGATTTTATTTACGCTTTTTGCTTTTCTCATTTATAAGACAGCAACTTATATTCACATCCCCCTCGTTAACCCTGATATCATTAGTAGCTTTTTTGAACAAGCTGACAGTGGTATTCTAGGCATCGCGAATGCATTCACAGGTAATGCATTAAAGAATTACAGTATTATAGCCCTTGGTATTGGGCCTTACATTACCGCATCGATCGTTGTTCAGTTATTACAAATGGACATTGTGCCAATCTTAAAAGAATGGCAAGAAGAAGGCGAAACGGGTAAACGTAAAATCAACCAATTAACACGTTATTTAGCTATTGGATTAGCATTTATTCAAGCATTAGCTATGACATATGGTTTCCGTTTAACAGGAGACAGTATCTTTGATATTGGTGATTTCCAAGTTACCTTTGTTACCTACACTTACTTAGCGATTGTTATGACCGCTGGGACAGCATTCTTACTTTGGCTTTCTGATCAAATTACCATGTATGGTATTGGGAATGGAACCAGTATGATTATCGTTGCTGGGATCGTTAGTGGTATGCCAAGCATGATTTCGAGTTTAGTTGGCGAGTATGTTACAGCAGCAACTGCAAATGTTGAGTCTTACTTAATCTTTGCCTTAGTCTTATTTATTTATATTGCCGTAATCTTATTCGTTACCATAATGCAATCATCTTATAGAAAAGTACCAATTCAGTACTCAAATCGTCCAGCAGGACAACGTTTTAAAGGTAAAAACGAATCAAACATCCCATTAAAAATTAACTCTGCGGGTGTTATTCCAGTTATCTTTGCGGTTACTATTTTGAGTATTCCATCAACAATCTTAAACTTTATACCAGAATTAAATGCAACGCTCTTTGGAACTTGGATGAATGAACTCTTTACATATCAACGTCCACTTGGATATGTTGTGTATGTTGGACTTATTTTTATCTTTGCATTTTTCTATGCATTTGTTCAAATTAATCCAGAAAAAGTAGCGGATAACTTACAAAAACAACAAGCATATATTCCAGGTGTTAGACCTGGAGTTGATACTGAAAACTATATTTCTAAAACATTGTTTAGAATTACAATTATCGGAGCAACATACTTAGTATTTGTTGCGTCACTACCAATTTTTCTAGCGATGATCTTTGATCTTCCAGCTTATGTGCAAATTGGTGGAACAAGCTTATTGATTGTTGTAGGTGTGGCTATCGAAACTACAAAACAAATCAAAACCCAAGCGCAAGAGCAAACTTACTCAGGATTCATTAGATAGGTGTTTTCTCTGAAGATACTAGTAATGGGTCCTCCAGGTGCTGGGAAAGGTAGCCAATCAAAATTAATTAAAGAGAAGTATGATATGCCTAGTATCTCAACAGGACAGATGTTCAGAGATGCCTACAATGCTGGCGATTCCGTTGGTATTGAAGCAATGAAGTACATTAAGAATGGCAATTTAGTAAGTGATGACATCACCAACCAAGTTGTTCGTAAACGTCTCGAAAAAGAAGATGCAAAAAGTAGTTTTATACTAGATGGTTATCCACGGACAGTTAATCAAGCCGTTGCGCTAGATCAGATGTTAGATAAAATGGATACACAGCTTGATGCTGTAATCAATATTTTATCGAGTCATGATGTGTTATTTGAACGCATGGAGCATCGTCGTGTCTGTCGTAATTGTGGAGAAACCTATCACTTAAAGTTTAAACCACCGAAGACACCTGGTGTCTGTGATGAATGTGGTGGCGAACTTTACCAACGTCAAGATGATTCCCACGAATCAGTGCAAAATCGCCTTGAAATATATGAAACAAAAACAAAGCCATTACTTGATTACTATGAGGAAAAAGGTATCTTATACCATGTTAATGGTATGCAAGCCTTTGACCAAGTAACAGAAGATATTATGATGGTTTTGGAGGATTTATAATGGTTACGATTAAATCACCGCGTGAAATAGATATTATGAGAGAAGCTGGTAAAATTGTTGCGCTTGCCCATGAAGCGGTGAGTAAAATGATTCAACCAGGGATATCTACATTAGAGATAGATCAAGTGGTAGAACAGGTAGTTCGTGACCATGGTGCAACCCCATCCTTTAAAGGATATGGTGGGTTTCCGGGTAGTGCTTGTACAAGTGTTAACGAACAAGTGGTACATGGTATTCCAAATAAGCAAGTCATCCTTCAAGAAGGTGACATCATCAGTGTCGATATTGGTGCGTATTACAAAGGATATCACGGAGATAGTGCTTGGACATATGCAGTTGGTGACATTAGTGATGAGGCAAAACGTCTCATGGACGTAACAAAAGCATCATTATTTAAAGGATTAGAACAGGCTAAAGCAGGCAATCGATTATCAGATATCTCACATGCGATTCAAACATATGCTGAGAGACATGGATATAGTGTTGTGCGAGAATTTGTAGGACATGGACTCGGTAAAGAGTTACATGAAGATCCTCAAATACCAAACTTTGGACTTCCTGGCAAAGGAACCTTATTAAAACCAGGTATGACATTTGCGATAGAACCAATGATTAACATGGGTCGTAAAGAGGTTAAAGTACTAAAAGATAATTGGACTGCGGTTACAATAGATGGATCACTTAGTGCTCATTATGAGCATTCGATTGTGATTACCGAGGATAAACCTATTCTTTTAACAACGGTTTAAAGGAGGAATTATGGCTAAAGAAGAAAAAATTGAGTTTGAAGGTACTGTTGTCGAGGCATTACCAAATACAGAATTTTTGGTTGAGTTAGAGAACGGTCATAAAGTAAAAGCACACGTTTCTGGTAAAATCCGTATGTATTACATTCGCATTCTACCAGGCGACAAAGTCACGGTGGAAATGTCTCCGTACGATTTAACACGTGGGCGAATTACTTACCGTCATAAAAAGAGAAATTAGCGCTCCAAAGGAGGAAAATTATTATGAAAGTAAGACCAAGTGTAAAAAAAATGTGCGATAAATGTAAAATAATCAAGCGTAAAGGTAAAGTTATGGTTATTTGTGAAAATCCAAAGCACAAACAAAGACAAGGTTAATAGGAGGTGCACGATAAATGGCACGTATAGCAGGTGTTGATATCCCACGCGATAAGCGTATTGTTATTTCGTTAACATATGTTTATGGAATCGGAAAGTCAACTGCACAAGATATTTTAGCAAAAGCAGATGTAAATGAAAGTACAAGAACAAAAGATTTAACAGAAGACGAATTATCTCGTATTCGTAGTGAAGTCGAAACTGTAAAGGTTGAAGGTGACTTACGAAGAGAAGTTAATATGAATATTAAACGTTTAAAAGAAATTGGAAGTTATCGAGGAATGCGTCATCGTAAAGGGCTTCCTGTACGCGGACAAAAGACACGCAATAACGCACGGACAAGTAAAGGTCCAAAACGTACAGTAGCGAACAAGAAAAAATAAAGGAGGAAGACAATAATGGCACGTAAACAAGTTAAAAAAAGAGTTAAAAAGAAACGTCGTGTGAGAAAAAATATTCCTTCCGGAGTGGCACATATTCATTCGACTTTCAATAATACAATCATTACGATTACAGATCGAGATGGAAACGCAATTGCTTGGAGCAGTGCGGGTGCATTAGGATATAAAGGTAGTCGTAAATCAACACCATTTGCTGCACAGTTAGCATCAGAAGCATGCGCTAAAGCAGCTATGGATCACGGTGTAAAACGTGTTGAAGTTTCTGTTAAAGGTCCAGGTCCTGGACGTGAAGCAGCAATTCGTAGTTTACAAACTGCAGGATTAGACATTACTGCAATTAACGACGTTACACCAATTCCACACAACGGGTGTCGTCCACCAAAACGACCTCATAAATAAACCGTAGTAATCTAAAGGAGGGAATCTATTGAAAGATTTAAAATTCGAGAAACCAAATACATCGATCGAATTACTTGATGACGATAATACCTATGGAAAGTTCCTAATTACCCCACTTGAACGAGGGTATGGAATTACATTAGGAAACTCAATGCGTCGTATTCTTTTATCTTCTTTACCAGGTGCTGCGATTGTTAATGTAGAAATTGATGGTGTTGACCATGAATATTCGAGCATTGACGGTGTGGTTGAAGATGTAACAAGTATCGTATTGAATTTAAAAGAAGTTGTACTAAGTATTGATAATGACGATCCAGATGTAGAAAAACGATTGGAAATCTATGTTGACGGACCTCAAGTAGTTACTGCAAAAGATATTATTTGCGATAATGAAGTGAAGATCATCAATGAAGATCAACATATCGCAACCGTAAGCGCTGGGAAATTCCGTATGGTCATGACCGCAAGACGTGGGATTGGTTACGTTAGCGCTGATGAAAACAAACAATTTATCAATCGAAGCATGATTGGGGTTATTCCAATCGATAGTATTTATACACCAGTTACACGCGTTAATTATGATGTTAGCCCTGCGTCTAGTGGGGATGCTGGACATGATAAATTAATGCTTGAAATCTGGACTAATGGCGCTGTAACACCTCAACAAGCAATCGCTGTTGCATCTAAAATGATGATTGAACACTTGAATGTTATGGTTGAATTAAGTGAAAAAGTTAAAGAAGAAGAGTTTATGGTTGAACGTGAAGACGAACAAAACTCTCAAATCTTAGAAATGCAAATTGAAGATTTAGACTTATCAGTACGGTCATATAATTGCTTAAAACGTGCGGGTATCAACACTGTTGAAGAGTTAACTCAGAAAACAGAAGAAGATATGATGAAAGTACGTAACTTAGGTAAAAAATCGCTTAAAGAAGTGAAGACTAAACTAGATGAATTGAATCTATCACTTGCAAGACATACATAGGAGGTAGAATTCATGAGCGGATATCGAAAATTAAATCGTAGAAGTGATCAACGTAAAGCGATGCTTCGTGATTTAGTGACACAATTAATCATTCATGAACGCATCACAACAACTGCGACAAAAGCAAAAGAGTTAAAACGTCTAGCGGACAAAATGGTAACTCTTGGTAAGAAAAATACACTTGCATCACGCCGTCAAGCTGGTCAAACAGTAAGACCTATAGATGCTGGTGAAAATAAAAACGCACTACAAAAACTTTTTGATGATATCGCACCACGCTTCGCAGATCGCGATGGCGGATACACTCGCATTTATAAAATGGGACCTCGCCGTGGTGATTCAACAGAAATGGCAATCATTGAATTTGTTGACTAAATTAAAAAAGCTAACCTCGGTTAGCTTTTTTGTTATGTGCATGCAAATAACGAAATTATATTATAAATAATTGTGTTTAATTATAAATAATGTGATATAATAAAAAAGAATTCCCAATTAAGCGAACTCTTTTTTAGCGATTATGCTTGTCTACTTTTTTGATTTTTTCTCTGTGTTCTAAACGTGTTTGTTCAAAAATCATAACGTTTTCCATATGCGTAATGTACATGATTACTCCCCCTTTATTGGTAGTTTTTTTATCAAGCCAGAGGATATTATAACACGTTAAAAAAGAAAGTAAAGCACAATGATTAAAAAAAATAAAAAAAGTTTTTCTAGCTATTTTAAAGCCAAAAGGCACGATGTTTTATTCTTAAAAAAGACCCATTATACTATGAAAAGGGAGATTGTTATGACAACTATTCACAAGTTTGCTGTATTAATAGCCGCGAATTTAGTTACGCTACTCATTAAGATTTTTACAGGACCTGGATTGTGTGGATATACGATGTACAATGTGTTAAATTTACCTACTGGGTTACTGATTTTAATGTTGCTTAGTTCTTCGGTGTTTTACATATTAGTATTGATAGATTTTTCACACTATAAGATTATTCGAGTTACGATACCAGCTCTTTTAATCGTGATGATTTGTAATCAAATTGCACCTAACTCAACATCTTGGATTGTGTTTTTAGCATTTATGATTAGTTTAATTACATTTGTTTACTTGGGTATTTATGCGGCCACACACTATAATAATCGCTACATGCTTCAACCGCTTGTTGCGCTCGCAGGTTTTGTTTTCCTAAACAATATAGGATTTCATTTTTACTATATTTGGCCATTACAAGTCTTATTGGCTCAATACTTTGTCTTTTATCGTTTAATCTTACTTATCGTTATTTATATATTACAAGTTATAGCGTATTATAAAATTTCTGATATGCATGTTGCAAATACTCATAGAAAAACAATAGAGTATAACGAATAATTTATTCGTTATACTCTTTTTTTGGTTTGAAATGCTCAAATACAGCATTATCATAGTGATTTCTTACAAACGTTAAGTCCTCTTCGCTTCGGGCAGAAAATGATAGAATGGGTATACCTTTTTGTTTTAACCGATCCAACCGCTTACGCGGTAAATCTTCAAATCGATAATTAATAAAATCTGGTTTTGAGATACAATTAAAAGCCATATGCTTTAATAAAAAATACATTAATCCTCTCTTACCAGGAAATGTTTCTGCAATTTGTCCTCGAATGATGTTAGGCACTTTTTTCTTAAATTGATATATAACAAAAGGATCAAATGAATGTACGGCATATCGGATTTTTAATCCCTCTATTTCTTTTAAAAATACGTTAACAAGACGTCTAGCAGAACGGTAAGGTTTAAGTTCAATAAGATAAGAAGTATCTTGTGGTAAGCTTGTAAGAACATCTCTTAATGTACGAACCCGTTCACTTGTATCAAGTAGTGTTAGACGCTTAATATCGGACAATGTTTGCGTACGGACGTGAGCTTTTTTACCAGTCATACGAAATAATGATGCATCATGAAAAACAACCAATCGATTGTCCTTGGTTAAACGGACATCGCACTCAATATCATAGCCATGTGCGATTGCTTCTTCAAATGCGGCCATTGAATTCTCAGGAATATCTTTATCATTGTAAAGTCCGCGATGAGCAAAATACCCAGTTTTTATCCATGTCATGTCTTTTGTCATACGTTTCGCCTCTTTCAGATTTATTATAGCATATATAATCAAAAGGCTTTATTATTAGTACAAATATGTTATAATAATAATGTAAAATAAAAAAAGGAGGAATTACATTGGATCAATATCATGAACCTTATGAGGTATTAGATGAAAAGACGCGTGATTTAACACGTGCATTCAAAAGTTTAATTGAGGAGTTTGAAGCTGTGGATTGGTATAACCAACGCATGGCAGTAACAAGCGACGAGTCGTTAAAGAGCATATTGAAACATAATCGTGATGAAGAGTTAGAGCATGCTTGTATGGCATTAGAATATCTTCGTCGAAGAATTCCTGAACTAGATACTGAATTAAGAGAAAACTTATTTAAAGAAGGACCAATCGGTCATCATGAAGAAGGTGAAGAAGCAACAGAAGAAAAAGATTTAGCCGTTGGTTCTATGAAAGAGTAGGAGGAGACGTATGGATTTATTTAAACAAAGTTTAGCTCCCATTTCTGCGGAAGCATGGGCAGAAATTAATGAAACTGCTAGTGATGCGGTGAAAAATAATTTAACATCACGTAAAGCATTGTTTGTCAATGGACCGTTAGGACTTGAAAAAGAAAGCATCTCAATGGGACGATTGAATGTATGCAAGTCAGAAGGTAAAGTAGAGGCAGGGCTTTATGACGTAAAACCGCTGATTGAAACCCGTATTTATTTCAAACTGGATCGTTGGGAATTAGATAACATTGATCGTGGCGCAAAAGATGCTGATTTAGATGCATTAGAAGACGCAGCTAAAGAAATTGCTTTATTTGAAGAAAAGACTATTTATTATGGGAATAAAGATGCTCGCATCGATGGATTAGTTGATTTAGCAGAACATAAATTTGATATGAAACTGGATCCAGAAGCCTTATTTGATGCTATTTCTGAAGGTGTATTAGCACTTCAAGATAGTTTTGCTGAAGCACCTTATACTATGATTGTTGGTAAAAAAGTGTATAAAGCATTACAAAAAGCACACGGCGGACGCCTATTAATAGATCTAGTGAAAAATCTTATTGGCGGTGACGTTGTTTATTCTTCTGTTTTAGAAGGTGCCTTACTTGTTCCGTTTAATCATGAAGATTTAGAACTTGTTGTTGGTCAAGACTACAAAGTAGGCTTCAAATCGGCAACGGATAAAGAAGTTGAGTTATTCATTATGAATGCTTTCACGACACGCATTTCCGATGAAGCACTCATTGCCTATTTTAAACTGAAATCATAATACATAAAAAGTAATAAAAATGACAACTTAAAAGAAGTTGTCATTTTTTATTTGGACACTATTTCTACAGTGTAATATTTTTCTTGGGATAGTAGTAATACGTGTATCCTAAGGATAAACCGATCAGTAGTAAAGACAGAATCATATAACTGATTTTAAACTCTCCACTTACCATTAGACTTGCTCTAAAGTAATAAAAAGGGGTTAGGTAAGGAAGAAAATAGGCATTATCAAGATAGCCAATCAACATGTTTAGAATAAACGTACTAATGAGCAACGTTAAAAAGACACCATTGAGTACTTTTTCACGGGCGACAATAATACCTAGCATGAATGCAATACTGAAAAAGATTAGCTGTATGATAAGAACCCCTAGGCTCATATGAAACACAAAACTAATCAATTCAATTGTTGGGTTATATTGGTAAAAAATAGCTAGAATAGTAAAATGTAATAACATATTTAGTATGACAGTGAGTAAAACACCAGATAATAACTTTTGAGTTAATACAGTAGTTCTTTTTAATGGTAATGTCAATAAAAATTCACTTGTCTTTTTGTGTTCTTCTTTTGATAATATAGTTAAGCCTAATAACCCACTAAAGATTGTCAATGGAAGATAAATGTATATACTAAAAATGGCCAAGAAGCCTATTGCAGTGGTAAAGTTTAAATTCTCAACACCAAGCGCTTTGAAAAACGGTTCAAAGGCAACCATGGCCTCACGTATTGATTCGTCTCCTTGATAAACACTAAATTCAACGCTCGCAACAATCATGATAATGAATAGCGCAAAATACCATATTAAGAGTGATTTTAAACGTCGTTTAATTTCAAATATAAAAAGTGGCATGATATTCCTCCTAAACAGTATGGATATTACGTGTTAGATATAATTTAAAAGCAATGCCTATTGTAATCACAATCCAAAGCGTATTTAAAAGCATTGATATAATCGATAGCCCATTTACTAATACCTCGTTTGGATTGAAATATCCGTATGCTGTAAAATAGGATACGATATCAATCGACAGCATATCACCAAAAGAAGATATAATAAACAGGCCAAAACCAATACCCATTGCGTAACTAACCACATTATCAAATTTTGGGATAACTAAACTAACTAGTATACCTAATGATAAGAAGAAGAGTTGGAAAAAAAGTAAACTTGTCGTAAAGGTTAGTAATTTAGTGTAATCTACTGACTGACCTGAGCGAAACAACATGACACTTAGGATTGAACTTATATTTATTACAATATAAACAACGCCAAGGTGGAAACACGCCGCCCCTAATTTCTGGATAAATAATGACTGACGTGATATTGGTCGTGTCATCAAAAAATCAGCAGTTAACTCACGTTCTTCAATACTCAATATAGATAATCCTAAATAACTGGCATGTATTGCGATTGCGCCCATAATAAAACTTATCGTTAAGGCATAGTATCCAAGGATTGTATTAAAGGGAAGTGCAGAATCAAGCCCAAAGAAACTAAGAAATTCTCCTGGGAAGTTTTCGAGAATTGCATTCATTGCACTTGGGTCTGCGGCCATTGTAGGGAAAAAAGCCATATAAAGTAGCAGGCCAAAAACTAATCCAATACTCCAAAAAAGGGTAAATAACCATAATTTCTTTACTTCAAAACGTAGGACATTCATACGCTCACCTACTCATAGTAATGCATGAAGATTTCTTCAAGCGTAGGGTTTTCTATTAATACATCATCTAATGCTTTGTCATTTAATAAAGCCAACAGCTGATTCACTTTCCCATTAAATAAAAACGTAACCTGATGATCGATGATTTCCCAGTTTGAAATACCATCTAAATCATAGGGGTTATTAGGTAATTCGTTACCCATTAAAGTAATTTTTTTATATGTTTCTTTTTTAAGTTCTTGTATATCTTGTATGTCGATTATCTCTCCGTTTTTAATAATACCAACACGATTACATAATGCTTGAACCTCGCTTAAAATATGTGATGAAAATAAGATTGTTGCGCCTTCTTTATTTTCTTTCTTGATTAAATCAAAGAATTTTTGTTGCATCAAGGGATCTAATCCACTAGTAGGTTCATCTAAAATGATTAACTTCGGTTTATGCAATAAGCCTTGAACAATACCAACTTTCTTCTTATTACCAAAACTTAAATCACTTATTTTTCTTGTCAAGTCAAGTTCCATTAAAGAAGCTAGTTCTTCAATGCGGGATGTATAATCACCATCATAAAAACTCGCCGCATAATGGAGTAAATCTTTTACTTTCATATTCTCATAATAAAATATCTCACTGGGTAGATACCCAATAGCCTTGCGTAATTCAGGACCGTGTTCAATCGCATCTTTACCAAAAATATCAACACTACCACTTGTCGGGAACAAAAGCCCTAACATCGTTCTTAAGGTGGTGCTTTTGCCTGCTCCGTTAGGACCAATAAAACCAAAGATTTCGCCTTCTTTTACAGAAAAATCAATGTCTTTACAGCCACAGACATCACCATAGTATTTTGTGAGATTTTTAAAGTCAATTACAGTTTTCATTTAGACGACCTCCTTATCGTAATTATATCATTTAACTATAAACATATAAAGCACTCTTTTTTATTAATTTATTAGTTAAATTATGTTATAATTAACTCAAAGTAAGGTCCACATTGGTTATTAGTGAGAGGGGGACTTCATATGAGTATTATGGTTATAGGTGGAATTTTATTAATCATTTTGTTTATTGTTATTTTAGGAGCAATTATTGTAGGATTAGATAAAAAAGACGAAGAGTAGTATGGTGATTAGAGTATGAAAAAAACAATTTATGATATCGCAGAGGAATTGGGTGTCGCGCCCAGTACAGTGTCTAAAGCGTTAAATAATAGTGGTGGAATTAGTGAGCGGATGAAAAAGCGTGTGGTGGATTATGCAAATAAAGTAAGGTATTTTCCGAACAGTAACGCATCTAAATTGAAAACAAAAACCTCATATACTATTGGCGTGATTTATTCTGAAAACTTAGGGATTGGGCTTGAACACCATTATTTCTCAAGTATTCTACAAGCGTTTAAAGCATACGTAGAAAGAAGAGGTTATGAAATTTCATTTGTCATCACCAATCTTGGTAATAGAGAGATGACCTATTTAGAATATTGCGCACAAAAGAATATTGATGGCGTGTTTATTGTAACAAGTACCGCGACGAATCCCAATTTGAAAGAATTGATTGACTCCGATGTAGCCTGTATCACAACAGATTTGTATCACGACCATTTATATACGGTTATTAGTGATAATGAGTTGGGGGCTAAACTTGCTGTTGACCATTTTGTTGACTTGAATCATACTAAAATTGGTCATATCCGAGGAAGTAAATTCTCTATCGCAGGTAATGAGCGATATGAAGGATATCTTGATGCGATGCGTAGGCATGGCTTAAATATTGATAAGCGCTTCATTGTAACAGCGGATTATTATTCCTATGAATCGGGGTATCAAGCAGCCAGAAAATTAATGGCTTTAAACGCATTGCCTACAGCTATATTCTGTGCTAGTGACCAGATTGCATTAGGTGCTATGAAAGCTTTTCAAGAAGCGGGAATAAGAGTCCCACAAGATATCAGTATTATCGGCTTTGATGATATCGATTTTGTAAAGTATCTGTCACCAAAACTAACAACTATTAGGCAAGATACCAAGCAAATTGGAGAAACTGCTGCTAAAAAACTCCTAATAATGATTGATTCCGATAAAGAATTGGAAGAAATGCAGATAAAAATACCCGTTAAATTGATTGAAAGAGAATCGACAATAAAACAAGACAAATAAATTTGTCTTGTTTTTGATAGCCCTTTACAGAAATCGGTTTTTATAATATAATACAATGGATTAAACACCGTTTAATATTGATATAGATAGGAGATGAATTATGAATGCTAAATTAATACTAAACCATGATGGATCATTTCAAGTTAATAATGTTGACCAGTTAAGTTATACATACTTTCCACTTTGTAATGATTTAGGACTGAAGGGATCAATCACACCTTCTTTAAATGGAAGTTTAAACATTGATCAAAATAGTTTTTTCTTATTACCAACAAGTAATGAGGATTCACATAATTCATTTATGAACCGAAACGTTTATTTTCGTGTCAATGATGAGTTTACATGGAGTATCACTGGGAATACCCCAAAACAAATGTTAACACCTGATAAGGTGACATTAGAGGCAGATTTTTTAATCCATAAAATAACCCGCAAACAACAACTTTTTGATGCTGAGATTGAAAGTTTTATCGGAAAAGATGATACGGTTGAGTATCATAAAGTTATACTAACAAATACTTCTTCAAAACCATTAACCTTAAAACCAGTTTTAAATGTTCCAATGTATAGCCGAAGTGCTGATAATTTACGGGATCATCGTCATGTATCAGCATTACTTAACAAGTTAACCCTACACAAGACTGGCATGACAAATCAACCAACATTCTTGTTTGATGAGCGTGGTCATCATTTGAATCAAAATCGTTATGATATTCAGTATTTAACACATGATACTATTTTAAAAAATTATTGGCCTCTTTTAGAAGAGTTTATCGGTGAGGGACAGTCATTATTAACACCGAGTGTTGTAAAAAATGAACGGCAAAATACATATAAACCAGGGGACACATTTACTGGCTATGAGATGACAGGTGGATTTGAGTTTAATGAGATATCTGTTGAACCGAATGAATCATTTACACTATATTTTGCATTAGGCATCAACAGTAAGTTAAATCAGTCTTCGCTTACTGAAGAAATGTATGAAGAGCAAAAAGTTCAAGCTAAATTATATTGGACAAACTTAACTAACCAATTAGAAACTTCAATTCAAGACGATGCTTATTCTGCTTGGTTGTAATGGGTGACGATCCAACCAACATTAAGACGTTTATATGGTAACTCATTCCTTCCACATCACGACTATGGAAAAGGGGGGAGAGGTTGGCGTGATTTATGGCAAGATCAATTATCTTTAATTTTGATGGATGCTTCTAGTGTTCGAGAGGCCTTGATCAATAACTTTAATGGTGTACGTGTTGACGGGAGTAATGCAACAATTATTGGTGATGAGCCAGGCGAGTTTAAGTCAGATCGCAATAACATCCCACGCGTATGGATGGATCATGGAAGTTGGCCATTGTTAACAACAAAACTTTATGTTGATAAAACAGGTGATATAGATATCTTATTCGAAAATGTCTCCTATTTTGATGATGAGTTTACACACTATACAAAGAAGACCAAAAAAACAATTCGTAATGATATTAAAGGGACTATTTTAGAACATCTATTGGTCCAAAATATTATACCTTATTTCAATGTAGGTAAACATGGTAATATTCGTTTAGAAGATGCGGATTGGAATGACGGACTAGACATGGCTAGTGACAAAGGAGAATCAATTGCTTTTACAGCACTTTATGGAAGCAATCTTAAAACATTAGCAATGATTTTAAAACATCTTGAATCTTTAGGCCATGCAACGATAACATTATTCTCAGCACTTGATATCCTTTTACATGCAGCAAAAGTAGAAGGAGTACAAACTAAACAAGACATTTTAAGTCAATACTTTGATCGTGTAAGTACAGGTTCATTAGAAACAAAAACATACAATACACTAAAAGTAGCGAAACACTTAAATCAACTCGGAGAGGAGTTATTATCTCAAGTTAGGGAGAATGAATTCTTAGCCAATGAATCCGAGGGGTGGTTTAATGGATATTATGATAATAATGGATTACCACTTGATAATATATCAAACAAAGATATGACATTAACGCCACAAGTATTTGCAATTATGAGTGGGGCTGCGACTGATGAACAAATCGATCAAATTATACAAGCATCGGATAGGTATTTGTATGACCCAACTGTAGGGGGATACCGCTTAAATACCAACTTTGATGAAGTTAAAACCAACATGGGAAGACTCTTTGGCTTTGGGTTTGGACATAAAGAAAATGGCGCTATGTTCAGTCACATGGCTGTGATGTATGCCAATGCATTATATCAAAGAGGATATATTCAAGCAGGACGTAAAGTATTATCAACCATTTATAATTTCGTGAGCGACATCAGAAAAGCTAAGATGTACCCTGGCCTTCCAGAATATGTCGATGCACGTGGTCGTGGAATGTATCCATATTTAACAGGTTCAGCTAGTTGGTACTTATTGACCCTTGTTACCGAAATTTTTGGAATTAAAGGACGTTATGGTAGCCTTGTCTTAACGCCAAAACTTACTAAAGAAGAATTTTTGAATTGTCGTGCAAGTGTAAAGACTATGATTAATAATACCTCTGTTACCTTCATTTACCAAAATAAAGATCATCTTGATTACGGAGAATACCAAATTAAGAGTGTCGAGGGCGTAAATAAAGCATATGCTTTTGAACGAACCGAAAAAGGGGTTATCATTACTGAACCTATCCAAGATAATGTATTATCAATTGAACTTGAAAGATTAAACAATCAATAGTGTTCACTAGTCTTAGAGACTAATAATAATAAAGTTGTGATGGATCGGACACAACACTCTACTCTTATATTTTTGACCCGGTCATACGTTCATGCTAAATAAGGGTAGTGAACGATCAACTAACAGGTGACCATTTTGGTACCTGTTTTCTTGTTTCATTAATTGTTATAATGATGTATAATAAAAGTTGACTTAAAGGAGTGATTAACATGTTTTGGATACTTTTTCTTATCCTCATCCTAACCTTAGTAAATGGATTCTTTGCAGGAGCGGAAATGGCTCTTGTAAAATTAACCAACAGAGAAATAGAAAGAATGTCAGATTCTAAAATTAAAAATTATTTAAAAGGATTAAAACACAATTCAACACGATACTTATCAACCATTCAAGTCATGATTACATTGGCTGGTTTTTTATCGAGTGCGTTTGCGGGGGCAAATTTAAAAGTCGATTTTGCTTTGCTTATTAACCAGCTTGGTATCCCTATTAGTGAAACAATTAGTTTAGTTATCGTTACTTTTTTACTCTCATATATTACATTGATTTTTGGTGAACTAGTACCTAAACGTATTGCGTTAAGTAACCATATTGTGATAAGTAAGTTAACAGCGCCAATTATATATTATTCAATGATTATTACGCGGCCTTTTGTATGGCTATTGACACAATCTACCAAACTTGTGTTAAGGGTGTTTGGAATTAAGCGTCAAGCAATTGATGAAGAGATTAGTGAACGTGACATAAAAGAAATGATCCTGTATGGCAATATGGCAGGCTTATATGAAAAGCAAGAACAGGCTATTTTAGAAAGAGTATTTCAGTTTGATGATTTAATGGCCAATATGATTATGACACCTAAAGACAATGTGACAATGATTGACGATACCTTATCGATGGAAGACATAATCGAATGTGCAATTGATTCTCAATATTCTCGGATTCCCGTTTATCACATTGATACGGACGCGATTATAGGGGTGTTAATCGTTAAGGATCTATTAGATGCCTTGCATCACCATAGTTCTAAACACATCCATGAAATTATGCATAGACCATTGATTGTCTTTGAAGATATAAAGATTAATCTTTTGCTTCGTAAGATGAAGCGTAATAGCATGCATTTAGCGTGTTTAATGACAGAAGAGGGAAAATTTGTTGGCGTAACCTCGCTAGAAGATATTTTAGAAGAAATAGTCGGAAACATTTACGACGAACATGACCAGGTGCTTGATCCTATTGAAAAAGAAAACGAGTTTACATATTATGTCGATAATGATGTATCTATTGATACGCTAAATCATATGTTAAAGATTAAGTTGTCAACGGAATATGATACTTTACTAGACTGTTTTAACGCTAAGAAAGATGAAGGTGTTTGTCAGGTTGACAACATCTGGATAAAGCGTGAAGGTGACAGAATGAAAATAATCATCAAAGATGATTAGAATTTATTATTATCAGTGTAAAAGAAGCTTCTTTTTGATATAATGACTTGTGGAGTTGATGCGCATGATTACAGTAGAAAATGTATCCTTTGGATATCACAACCAACCCCATGTTCTAACCGATGTATCTTTTTCAATAGAAAAAGGTAGTTGGGTAAGTATTTTAGGACATAACGGGAGTGGTAAATCAACATTAGCTAAACTTATTGTTGGTTTACTAAAAGCAAAGAACGGGACGATTACAGTTGATGACATAATATTAACTGAAGAGACCGTTCATGAAATACGTGAAAAAGTCGGTATTGTCTTTCAAAACCCAGATAATCAGTTTGTTGGGGTGACTGTCGAAGATGATATTGCATTTGGAATGGAGAACTTGTGTTTTACACGAGAAGAAATTATCCATCGAATAGATAAATATGCGAAACAAGTAGGTATGCAAGATTACCTTAGTAAAGAACCCCATCAGTTAAGTGGTGGCCAAAAGCAACGTGTTGCGATAGCCGGCATATTAGCTATGGATACGGATATTATTATTTTTGATGAAGCGACATCTATGTTAGACCCACATGGACGCGATGATGTATTGAACTTTATCAAAACATTAAAAAAACAGGGGAAAACGATCATTACAATTACACACGACATGAAAGAAGCAATTATGTCTGATGAGATTATTGTTTTAAAAGAAGGCAGAGTATTAAAACATGATGAAACAAAAATCGTGTTACAAGATAAAGATACACTAAATGAATCAAATTTAGAGTTATTACCATCGTTAAAACTCTATCACAAGATTGCGTCTGCCGGGATTGTGAATGAAGAATTGAGGGACTATTTATGGCAATTAAGTTTACAGAAGTAAGTTATCAATATCATAGTCCTGATAGTAGTACATTCGAGGCGCTTAAAAATGTGAACCTTACAATAAAAGGGACTGGTGAATTTATTGCGTTGATTGGTGAAACAGGAAGTGGTAAATCAACACTTGTACAACATATGAATGCACTAATAAAACCATCATCTGGTCAAGTTGAAATATATGGTGTAAAAATAGACGCTGATAAGAAAAAAGCAAAGAAACAAAAGTTAACCCCATTAAGACAAAAGGTGGGCTTAGTTTTTCAGTTTCCGGAATACCAATTATTTGAAGAAACAGTAGAGAAGGATATTATGTTTGGCCCAATGAACTTTAATACATCAAAAGAAGAAGCCAAAGCGCGAGCAAAAACTGCGATCAAACAAGTAGGCCTAGATGAATCGTATCTCGACCGCAGTCCTTTTAATTTAAGTGGCGGAGAGAAAAAACGTATATCCATTGCGGGTATTCTCGCAATGCAACCTGATATACTGGTTTTAGATGAGCCGACAAGCGGTTTGGACCCTAAAGGAAGAGACGCATTGATTGATTTATTTAAATCAATTCATGAAACATATAATAAAACAATCATCATCATTACACATGACATGAATATTGTTCATAAAATCGCATCAAGAGTTCTAGTTATGCGCGATGGAAAACTCGTTTACGACGGGACATCGGAAGCATTATTTAATAATCAATCACTCGCAGAGTGGAATTTAGAAGAGCCTGATTTGATTAAAATGACAAAGCAACTTGAAGAACGGTATGAGATATCTATTCGTCCATTCCCCAAAAATATGGACGAACTTTTTGAGCGAATTAAGGATGTGATTCGATGAATAATATCGTTATCGGTCAATATATACCAGGTACTAGTTTTTTGTATAAAATGGATCCAAGAAGTAAAATTATGGCATTAATTTTACTGATGATTTCAACCTTTATTCTGACAGATATAATACAGATCCTTATATTATTAATGGGTCTTTTAGTTATTTTAAAAATTGGCGGTATCCCGATTGGCCGAATTGTTAAAGGACTACGACCGATTATTGTTTTACTCTTTTTCACATTTACATTTCAAATCCTGTTTATTCAAACAGGGCAGGTCGTTCTTGATGAAACGCTTCATTATAGTTATTACACTATTGGTATAGCCGTTGCTGTGGTTTTGTTTTGGTTTATTACAAAACGGTTTATTCCATTTGGTGTAATATACTTCTTACTTATGGTAGTTACGGTCATTAGTGTATTCATCTTACTACCTATTGGTGACTTATTGCGTGAAGGACAGTTAGTTGTCTATACAGGCGGGCTTCAAGGTGCATTCTTTATTATGGTCCGACTAATTATTATTGTAACGCTATCAACCATACTTACGCTAACTACTAAACCTACAGATTTAACATTAGGCTTAGAACAACTATTAAAACCGTTATCAATCATCAAAATTAGTGCAGAAGAGATTGCCTTAATTATTAGTATTGCTTTACGTTATATTCCAACATTATTGGATGAAGCTAATAAAATTATGTTGGCTCAAGCATCTCGTGGTGTCGATTTCTCAGAAGGTAAATTAAAAGATAAAGTTGTTCAGATAGTCAGTTTACTCGTGCCTATGTTCATTATTAGTTTTAAACGAAGTGATGAGTTGGCTAATGCAATGGAAGCACGTAACTTTGTGCCAGGAAAGAAACGTACACGATTACACTTATTAACTTGGCAAACAATTGATACAGTTACCATTATCATTACATCATTAACCATCCCCCTAGCCATTATTTTAAGGGTGATGGGCCTATGAAACTGATTGAAGATTTTTATCTCGCATTGCAGAATAAGGATAAGGAAAAATTATTTGATTGCGTAGATAAAACACTCTTTCAAGCTAATATTCAACACACGCATCAATTTCCAAATATCGACGCATTTACAACATACTTTTTTACAAAGTTTACCGATTATAAAGTTATAGATATTACGCAGTATGGCGCTAAATATTATACTCGATTCGCGACTGGTGGTAAACAATATGCTGCTAAATTCACAATAAAAAACGGTAATATAGTACATTACTATCAAATGCCTGATGATGGACGTAACCGCATTAAGATGTCATTATCCTATAATGGGCATATGTACCACGGTTTTCAAAAACAGAATCACCATGTTACCATTCAATCTGTCATAGAAAAGACATTAAAAGAAGCCTTAAAAGAATCCATTAAAGTGGTTAGTAGTGGCCGTACTGATCGACACGTAAATGCAATTGCTCAAGTTATCCATTTTGATACATCTAGTTTAATGCCCATTGAGAAATATCAATATATTATCAATGCAATATTACCAGATGATATCTACGCATATAACATAATGAATGTACCTAAAGCATTTCACGCACGCTTTGATGTTCAGCAAAAAGAATATCTCTATAAGTTGAATACAGGCCCGTACGATGCAACATTAACCCATAATGAATGGTTTATTGGATCTGTGAATTTTGATCATTTAAAAAACATATTAAATGATGTTATTGGAACCCATGATTTTTATGGTTTTAGCAAACGGCCACAGACGACAAACACAATCCGTACTGTTGATGAAATACATGTTCATCAAGTCACTCAGCATAAAATCCATATCATTATTAAAGCCAAAGGTTTTTTAAGACATATGGTGAGATATATTGTTGGGGCTAGTGTTATGATTGCACAAGGAAAAGTAGACTATGCTTTGAAAGATGTGTTTGATGAGAGAGATAACGAAATTATCAAGACATTAGCAAATCCATCAGGGTTATACTTGAATAAGGTATTTTACGAGGATAGTAATGATTCAATAGAAACCATTAATATTTAAGGGAGAAGTTATAAAAACTCTCTATTTAGATAATGGATGGAATCACTCTACTAATAATTTAACTAAGTTACTAAAAGCGATTAAACACTCATTAGCTGTTTATGCGGCTTATGATGATGGCAAACTTATTAGACTAATCAATGTTATATGTGATGGCGAAACCACTAGTTACATTTAAGATCTTTTAGTCTTAACAACTGACAATACAGATGAGTAAAAGAAGTTTTTTGAAGGACTTAGATCAAAAGTATATCAAGACTTAGGCTTAGTTGGATTTTATCACATAAAAAAATGAGTACATTCATTAAAATGTACTCATTTTTATTAGCTAGTTAATGTATCCTCATTCTCAATATATTCTTTAAAAATAGAAATAGCAGCTTCGATAACTTTTGGATCAACACTATCCAGTGTATCATTTGGTGTATGATACACACTTGAGCGGGAATTATTATCCCAAGGCATGCCAATTAACGTTGTTGCTTTGATACCAACTTTGGCTAGTTCAGCCGCATCAGTTCCACCTGTTAGAAATGCAATTGGTTTATGGCATGTTTTGTAGCCTTGCTTTTCAGCGATATTAACTAAATCTTTGGCCAGTGGAGTATCTAAATCTACGGCGCCATTAATATCACTGGTTAAGAAAAACAAATCGTCCAGATTATAGGCACAGTCAGTATTCAATAATGTGGTAGGGTATTTATTCAATAATACCTTATGATGTTTTGCGAATGCTCTAGCACCACGTAAACCTTCTTCCTCCGCATCAAAACTAGCAATTATAATACGCGTATGTTCTAGTGTATAATCGCTAAAGTATTTTCCAAGTTCAATAGCCATTGTACTGGCTATTAGGTTATCTCCAGCTCCTGGTGTTCCTTTATGAGAAGCGAAGAACCACATCTGTAGGACTAGTAATAAGCCAGCAGTTAGAATGATTACAATGATTAACTCTCCAATGGGCATATTAATTAGCATCATAACTAGTGAGGTTATAGTTAATAAAATAACAAGCGCAATGGAACCTGTCACACGTAAATTATACAATTTGGGTTGGTGAATAAAAAAATTAAAAATACGGGCACTGTCGTGATGACCACTAATTATGATCTGACGTTTGATCTCTTTTTCTGGATTAATATATCCAATCACATTCCTTCCTTCTTTTTTCGGATATAAAGAATCAATAATGGGTAGGTATAAGAAGAATTGAAGCACAAGTATTAAGATACTTATTAAGGCTAAAATAAAGGCAATTGTAGGATAACCTAACCAAAGCAATATAACCCCAACAGTATAAGCCAAAACAAGCAAACGGATCCATCCTAGAAAAGCCCCTTTATGAAGATGAAAAGAATCAAATTCAGTCTTATCACAAAACGCATTTAATCGATTTTTTAGAATTTCTGCGGCTTGTAACGATGCCTCTGTTCCGGCTAATCTTGGTCCAGTTTTATCAATGATCTTTTGTGCCAAGGTAAATGCGCGTTCACGAATCTTTGTTATCATAGTTGAATCATCCTTTCACAGCTATTTACTACTATTCTATCATACAATAATGAATCGCTTAAGAATGAATGATGTTTTTTGAATAATGTTGTATAATAGGTTTAAAAGGAGTTGATGAAATGAGAACTATATTAATTACTGGAGGATCAAAAGGTATTGGAGAAGGGATAGTGACTCGCTACTTGGAAGAGGGCGATTATGTGATTAATATTGATATTTTAGAGCCAAGTAAAAGCAATCAACCTAATTATAAATATATTGCATGTGACATTGCTGATGAAAAAGCATTAAATCAAGTATTAAGTAATATAGAACACCATATAGACATTATTATTTTAAATGCAGCAACGTTTGATCAATCACCTTTTTTAAATCAATCTATAACTGATATAAAAACGGTTATTAATACTAATTTAGTTGGTCATATTCAAATAGCTCAGGACTATGCTAAGCGGTTTAAAGGAAATCACGGTCGCATTATTGTTCTCAGTTCAACACGAGCTGTTATGTCAGAAAAGAATACAATTGGATACACTGTATCTAAAGGGGGACTCTCATCTTTAGTACATGGGTTAGCGGTAACACTTAAAGAAAAAGACATAACGGTCAATGGGATTGCCCCTGGTTGGATAAATAGCCATGATGATGATTTAAGAGATATTGACCATGATTTCCATTTATCTAATCGAGTTGGCAAAGTAGAAGATATCATAAAGGGAGTACTATTTCTAACGGATCCCAGTAATGATTTCATCAATGGTGAAATTATCACGATCGATGGTGGTGTAACAAGAAAAATGATGTACCCCGAATAAAAAAGATACTCAGCGTTTAGCTGAGTATCTAAATTTTTATATTAATGCGTTAATAATAACTTCTTTGTTGATGGTTCCTCTAAGTCGATTCTTTGAATCAACAATAGGGACTGAGTATTCAGTTTCACCAACGAGGGGTAAGATTTCCTTAATGAAACGTTGGCGATAGAACGATTGAATATCAGTTTCAATAAGACTTTTTATGGTCTTAGCACGTGATTTCTTAACATCTTCTAGTGATATCCGACCAACTAGTTTGTTTTCATCATCAACGACAAAGCCAATTTGAAGATTTTCTCTTTCGAGTGTTTTCAATACAACGTTTCTGTCATCATCTTCTTTAAAGTCGATTTCTGCATCGTCCATGACCTGTTTAGCTTTTAATACTTGACCCTTATCAACATCTGCGATAAAGTCTTTAACATAGTCATTTTTTGGATCATCAAAGAATGACATAGGTTTACCCATTTGAACGATTTCACCATCTTTAAGTAATGCGATCCGATCTCCCATTTTAAATGCTTCGTTCATATCATGGGTAATAAAGATAATCGTTTTATCGATATACTCTTCAAGATTTAACAACTCATTTTGCATATCGCGTCTAATGAGTGGGTCAAGTGCACTATAGGGTTCATCCATTAATAATATTTCAGGTTCAGTTGCAATGGCTCTAGCGAGCCCTACACGTTGTTTCATACCACCACTTAATTGGTGTGGATAGTAATCTTCCCAACCTTCTAGTCCAACAATTTTGTTGGCCTCGTAAGCTTTTTCTTGGCGTGTTTCTTCATCAAGACCTTGAACTTCTAATCCGTAAGCAACATTGTCTAAAATTGTACGGTGACTAAGTAAACCAAAGTGTTGGAAAACCATTCCGATTTGATTCCGGCGTAGTTTACGTAATTGTTCTTTATCATAAGATAAGATATTTTCGCCATCAATTCTAATTTCTCCTCGGTTTGGATTATTCAGTTTATTAAAACATCTTAAGAAACTTGATTTTCCACTTCCACTAAGTCCAACAATAACAAATAGTTCGCCTTCTTTAATGTTAAGGTCAATATTTCTAATACCAACCGCACATCCTGTCTCTTCTCTAATTTCTTCATTAGAGGCACCATCTTCAATCATTTTAATGGCTTTTTGTTTTGCTTTGCCTTTTCCAAATATAAGTTGTAGGTTTTCTACTTCAATTTTGTTTTTACGCTTTACTTTTTTCATACTTCATCGCCTCCTTGTAATATCTTGGTTGTTCCTTGTAATAAGCGATCAAGTAAAATCGCAAGGAAAACAACGGCGAATCCAGCTTGGAAACCACGTCCAACTTCTAAGTTACGAATTGCGACGAGTACTTCTTGTCCAATTCCTTCTGCACCAATCATTGACGAAATAACAACCATTGCCATAGCCATCATTGTTGTTTGGTTGACCCCAGTCATTATTGTTGATAATGCTTGAGGTAATTCTATCTTAAATAATAGTTGGAATGGTGTTGATCCAAACGCCATACCAGCTTCACGAACTTCTTTATCAACATTTGATATTCCTAAGAAAGTTAAACGAATAACCGGTGGAATAGCATAAATTGTTGTTGCGAAAACTGCAGGTACTTTACCAAGACCAAATAACATGACGGCTGGTATTAAGTATACAAAACTGGGCATTGTCTGCATGGCATCTAATATAGGTAATAGGATTTTCTCAACCCGTGTACTTTTAGCCATAAATATCCCTGTAGGAATCCCGACAAGTAAACTAACAAGTACTGAAATCAATACGATTGCTAGTGTATAAATCATCATTTCCCACAGCCCAAAAACGCCTATTAAGAATAATAGTAGTCCTAAGGTGAGACCCATTTTATAGTTATATAGTTTATATCCTGCATAAATAATAACAAGAATCATTGCCCACCAAGGTATAAAGTTTAAAAATGTTTCAACGTAATAAAATACATAGATAATTATCGTCGATATTAATTCAAATAGGCCATCTAAATTCGTAAGGATCCAATCTACTATGGCATCAATAAACCCAGCAATTGAAAATTCTAAGGCTTTTGGAAAATTAAACATAAAATCACTCCTTTAAATCGATAGAAATGCAACCCTATGAAGGTTGCATTTTCTATTATGTAGTTTTTAGTTATTTGTTATTAATGTAGTCCATGACATTGTTATAGGCTTCATCAGTAACCCATTCACTCCATAGGTTTTCATAATTTGTTAAGAAGTAAATTGCTGCTAACTCACCAGTATCATCATCGTTATCTTGCATATAAGCTAGGGCTTCTGATGTGATATCACTTGTTGTTTCATAATTGCTTAAGAATGTATTTAATTCTGGATAAGTATCAGCAAACTCGGTATTGACAACAACATTTACATCAACACTTGGGAAAGCACCTATTCCAGCTTCGAAATCTTCAGCACTATAAGCAGAATCTTCCAACAATACCATATCATACATACCTAAAGCCCATGTTGGTTCCCAATTATATCCAACCCATGGTTCTTCATTAGCATATGCTCCAGCCAAACTTGCATTCAATGTTGAACTTGAATCAATTGTTTTAAACACAAATTCTTCATTTAAACCATAAGCTTCCATCTTGTCATGTAAGTGTGTTGTAGCGCTCCAACCTTCAGGACCACCATAAATAACACTTTTATCTCCACCTTCAGGATTTGGAAATAAATTTGGATAATCAAGTAAATCTCTTACAGATATTAATTCTGGATATTCTTCTTGAAGATAAGCAGGAATATATAGTCCCTGACGGTTGTCATCAAAGTTAGTACTTAACTCAACGTAGGCACCATTTTTAATATCTTCATCATATGTTGGAATGTTATCACTCCAGATTTCCATTGCAATGTCAACATCGCCCTCTTTTAAACTAGGTATTAAAACGTTAGTATCTGCCGGAACAATATCTACTGAATAATCATATCCTTCTTCAATAATAATTTTGGCTACTTGGTTATGAAAAACGAATGAGTTCCAATTTCCTTCGCCCATGATAATTTTTTCTTCGGGTCCGCCACATGCACTTAATCCAAGCGAAATAACGAACGCTGATAATAATAAAAATAATTTTTTCATTTGTATAAAACTCCTCCTTGTCAAACTGACAATTACAATACTATCATAAAGTTGTCAGTTAATCAATGATTTTGGTGGTTTAAAAAAACGCGTAAAAAAAGCCGAAAACGGCTTATTCTAGGTATATAGCGCTTAACTAGAAATATCTTTTATATATGTAAGTGTTTTCGCTTTTTTCTTTTCATCCCCTGAGAAAAACAAAATATCGTCTACATCGATTACAGTTGAGTTAGGAACAGAAGAAATTACTTGTTTATTTTTAATCATACCAAACAAGGTGGCTCCTGTATTATGGAAAAAAGCACATTCTTGCATCGTTTTACCAATCAATTGACAATTTTTAGTCACTTTAAAACTAAAAATATCAAAAGGCAAGTCGGTTGTACTCTTGCGTTTTGTGAGATCAATTAATCGGAACTCTTTTTCTATTTGTTTCGTTATTGCTTTGTTTTCTTTTAATAACTCTTTTATGTTTTCCACATGATTCGATAATTTCATATCTTCCTTGATAGCTTTCACAAAATCTTTGGCATATTCTACTGATAAGACAAAGGCCCCACTTTGTTCTTTAACAATAACGACTCCTTTTTGTTGAAGGAGCGCAAGTGCTTTTCGAACTGTTTCTGAGGAGACTTTGTATTCTGTTGCAGCTAAATTACGTCCCCGTAGTTTATCGCCTTCTTGTAATATGTTTTGATTTATCTTTTGTGCTATTTCATATGCTATCTGTACATGTTTAGCTAGATTTTTTGGTTCTTTCAACAGGACATCCTCCTTTTGTGACACTTATATGATATCACATAATGCCGTTGAATCAAACAATATATATCCCACTGTTGGGCTAAATTATTATATAATTTATTTTTTTATAGATGACTTGATTTCTGTGACAAAGTGATTTATTTGTTGTTGTGCTTGATCACTTTCCTTCGCATCAGTTTTATTAAATAAATGTAAAAATGTCAGCTGTAATATTATAATAGTAAGTGGGAGAGGCTAGGATTAGTAAATCAGCTGCATCTATCTTACCATAAAGAATCTGCATATCATCTTGGATAACACATTCATTGGTCATAGCACAGCCCTCGCAACCTGTACATCCTTCAAAGTTATAATCAGATAATGTTACGATATCAATGCTGTTACTAGAATCAAATTGTTCCATTGCTTGTTTTACTAATGTGTGTGTGTTTCCGTTTTTGCGTTTGCTACCAACACATGCTAAAATTTTCATAATTATCACCTACGCGTATTATACCCAAAAAATAAACTAAGGTAAAACTTATCTCTAAATTATGTTATACTTACTTTAGAAAGAGGAGATAATATGACAAATAATGATAAACAAATACACAGATCAAAGACTTCACAAGAATTAGCGTTTGTTCTATATGGGTCGAAAGATTTTTGTAAGGAGATTAGCGTGATTGAGGGTAAAACTTCTCTCAATTTTGCGCGTTAATGCTAATGGTTGAACTTCTTATAATTGCAGTTATTGCTATTTTTGCAGGGTTGGTAAAAGGCATTTCAGGATTTGGTAGCAGTTTAGTCACAATCCCATTACTAATTTATTTTATTCCCATTGAAGAAGTAGTTGTTATGATGCTAACTTTTAATGTAGTATTAAATACTTTATTGTTAGTAAGACATAAAGGCTTTTCAACACATAGTCTATCTTATGTTTGGCCAATATCGTTATTGGGTATTGTAGGAACCTTTATTGGACTCACATTACTTGAATCCTTAGGTGGAGATTGGATTAAAATAATTGCAGGAACCTTGATCCTATTTGCTGTTATTAATAGATTATTTCATTTACATTTTAAACTTAGTGAAACAACAATGAATAAAACTATTGTTGGATTATTTAGTGGTCTAGGGAATGGTATTGCATCCATTGACGGTCCACCTGTTGTGTTTTATCTAACGAGTGTCAATGCTAATAAAATAAAATTTAAAAACACGTTAGCTTTTCATTTTCTTGTTATGGGTATCATCGCGGTTATTTTCTTAATCATAAAACAGATGTATACGGTAGATATTTTACTAAACACAGCGTATTTCACTCTTTTTGCATCATTAGCGCTTTTAGTTGGGGTTCATTTAAGTAATAAAATGAACGAACAATTATTTCAACGTGTAATATTAGTAATACTTGTTTTTCTAGCAATTTCAATGTATATTTAAAAAAATTATGTATTATCCACCTTTTGCTTGACACAAAATTAACAAAACTCAAAAATTAGTGACACTTTTGTCATTTCAATATGGCTTATTGTTTTATATAATAGAAGTAGTAATTGAAACATGGTGTGTGTGGATTTTGGAAGATGCACGTAGGGGGACAACGAGCGCATATTAATATGCGCTTTTGTTTTTCACACATCAGGTGAATATTACTGTGTATCGTTTGCCTAAATAGATACAGAAAAGAACTGAGATTTTCCACCTCAGTTCTTTTCATTTATATATAGGTTTAATTAGTTTCTTGCATTGATTGCGCTTGTCGATTCTTTATTCTTTTGTTGACGTAGAATCGTTTTAAAATACCAACAATAAAGAGGATAAAAATATTGATTAATACGATTGTAGCACCACTCGCAATATTGAGTTCATAAGATAACCATAAGCCACCCATGATCGATAACTCGCTAAATATAATGGCAATTACAATTGTATTTTTAAAGCTCTTGCCAATTTTCATCGCCGCAGCAACAGGGATAATCATTAATGATGATACTAGTAATACCCCTACGGTCGCGATAGATAATGACACGACAAGCGCTAATACAAATGTAGAGATAAATTGGAAAATGCCAATTTTAATACCCAGTAAGCGCGCATACAGTTCATCAAAGCTAACAATGACGATTTGTTTATAATAAACAAGTACGAGAATTATGACAAGTAAAGCAGTACCGATGATAATTGATAAATAACGATCACCAACGGTTAAAATACTACCGAATAAAAAGTTATAAATACTTGTATTAAATCCACCACTTAATGAGATAAATAAAACACTCAAAGCGGTTCCTAAACTCAATACAATCGGCATGCTAATTTCTTTATAGTTTTGATAGTAACCACGTAGTATCTCAATAATGAAAGCGCCAATAATACTGGCGATAATCGCTAGATAAAGTGGATCAGATATGAATGTATATCCTAAAGTGTTTATTAAAAAGATTCCAATTGAAAGTCCAGCTAAACTAAAGTGCGAAAGCGTATCGGCGATAAAACTCAACCGTCTTATTACAACAAATGATCCAATCATAGGTGTGATAAATCCCATAATTAAACCTGTAGCTAAAGCGTAACGCAAGAAAGGATATTCAAACAAGGCAAATATAAATGCTTGATCAGCTAGCATCATTGTTCTCATCCTCCTCATTAACAGGCTTAAAAATTCCCTCGCCATTATGTAATGAAAGCACATGAGTAAAATGCGCATTTGCTTCTTTGATATTGTGCGTAATTAATATTATTGTAATACCTTCGTCATTTAATTGATTAACCGTCTTATAGAAATTTTTGACATTTTTGCGATCGACTCCAACTGTTGGTTCATCAAGGATTAATAATTTCGGATTGTTCATCAAACTACGTACGATAAAGACGCGTTGTAACTGTCCCCCTGAAAGGTTATTGATATTTTCATTTTGCAATTCGAGAATCCCGATTTTATCTAAAAGCTCTAGTTTTTCATCTTCGGAAATGTTAGAATAACTAGAAGCGTTTAGTATTTCATTAACGGTAATTGGAAATTCGTAATTAAAATCATCGAATTTTTGTGGGACATACCCAATATTCTTGAAATTTTTATATTGATTAACATCTACATCATCAATCAATATCTGATTATGTGCTACTTTGTTAATCCCTAAAATACATTTGATTAATGTAGATTTACCACTACCATTATTACCGATGATAACCAAAAAATCACCGGTATTTAGCCTAAAAGATACATCTTTTAAGACTGTACGGTAATCATAACCAAATGTTAGATTTTGTACTGCTAAACGCATACTAACCAACCCTTATGAAATTTCTACCTTTTATTATAACATAAAAGATGTATTAATATAGTAAAAGGTTATTTAAAATTTGTAAAAAATGTGCGATAATAAACGTTGTAATTAGGAGTGATAAGCATGAGCGGAGTATTTATTACATTTGAAGGTCCTGAAGGATCTGGAAAAACATCAGTTATAAAAGCCATCGAAGCATTTTTAAGAGCCGATGGATATGATATACTAGTAACAAGAGAACCAGGTGGTATCAAAATTGCAGAACAGATTCGTGATATCATTCTATCTAAAGAGAATACAGAAATGGACAGTCGGGCTGAAGCGTTATTATTCGCAGCATCAAGAGCCCAACACTTTCATCAAAAAATATTGCCGGCTTTAAAGGACAATAAAGTGATTTTATGCGATCGGTTTATCGATTCATCTTTAGCTTATCAAGGACATGCTAGAGAATTAGGTATTGATCAAGTTTATGATATAAATGCTTTTGCCATTAATCAAACTTTACCTGATGCAACAATCTTTATTGATGTTAAACCAGAAGTCGGTTTAAAGCGGGTTTTTAATAACCAACGCAAAATTGACCGTTTAGATTTGGAAACGTTAGCGTTCCATAAAAAGGTATATGAAGGTTATCAAATATTAGCTAAAAAATATCAAGAACGATTTTATGTGGTCAATGGAGAAAACCCAATCGAATCTGTAATTGAAGATACTTTGCAGATTATTAAAACTGTATTATAATACTTTAAGGAGTATGTTATGGCATTTGATGCAATAAAAGAATCACAAGGGCGAGTTATTAAGTTGCTTGAAAATAGTGTAAAAAAAGGACGCTTAAGCCATGCGTACCTTTTTGAAGGTGCTGTTGGGGCAAAACAGTTTGAAACAGCTATTTATTTTGCTCAAATGTTATTATGTCAGTCCGAAAATGATAATAAGCCTTGTCTAACATGTCACAATTGTCGACGTATTATGCATCATACACATCCCAATATGTATATTGTTGAGTCGCAAAAGACAACAATTCGTAAACAACAGATTATTGATCTCCAAATAGAATTTTCAAAGACTTCAATTGAACCTGGAAAAAAAGTCTATATTATAAAGGATATTGATAAGATACAAGTGAGTGCCGCTAACTCATTATTAAAGTTTTTAGAAGAACCACACGATAATATTGTTGGTATCTTAACAACAACGAATATTAATGCCTTATTGCCAACAATTATCTCAAGAACACAAATTGTATCTTTCACTTCATTATCTGCCAATGTGGTTAAACAAGAGTTAACAGATATTGGCTATGAAAAACACAAAGCTAGTATATTGAGTCATTTAACAAGTAGCGTTAATGAAGCACAAGAGATTGCCAGTATCGATGGATTTGAAGAAATCATTGATTTTGTGCCTGATATTTATAGAGCAATTGTTGATTCACAACAATCTGCTATGATGTTATTTCATGATCAAGGAGATTTTATTTTGTATGATAATACATTATCAAAACTCTTTATGCAATGCATGGTTTTATTCCACAAAGATATACTACATTATTTTGAAGGAGATATGACACACTTAGTCTATCAAGCACATCTTGATTTAATGTCAGACTTAAGTCAACAAAAAACTAAAAACAGACGTATAGAAGAATTAGAACATATGCTTGATGTATCTTCTCGATTAGATCGATACATCAATCAACGTTTAGCATATGATAACCTACTTTATGAATTAGAAAGAAGTGAATAATATGGCAAATACCGTTGTCGGAATCCGGTTTAAACCGGTAGGTAAAAAGTATTATTTTGATCCTAATAATATTGAGTTAGAACAATACGACAAAGTCGTGGTAGAAACAGTTCGTGGGATAGAGCTTGGAGAAGTTATTGAAGAACAAAAAGAAATTGCAGACTCAGAAATAATTTCTACATTAAAACCAATCTTAAGAAAAGCGACCAATAAAGATTTGATGGATCACTATCAAAATGAAAAAGACATTAAAGGTGTGATAGAACGCACACAAGTACATGTCAATAATAATCAGTTAGAAATGAAACTGCTTGGCGCTGAATACACCTTAGACCGCAGCAAATTAATCATTTATTTCAACGCAGAAGGTCGCGTTGATTTTCGTGAGTTAGTTAAAGACCTAGCAAACGAGTTCCATTTACGCATTGAATTGCGACAAGTAGGAACACGGGATGGTGCTAAATTCTTAGGTGGCATCGGACCATGTGGATACTTATTGTGTTGTACAACATTTTTAGGCGATTTTGAAACCGTATCTATTCGAATGGCCAAAAATCAAAATCTATCACTAAATCCTAATAATATTTCAGGACTTTGTGGCAAATTATTATGTTGTATTCGCTATGAGAATGAGACCTATAACGAGTATAAAAAAACATTGCCAAAAGTTGGTAGTGAAGTAGAAACTGTGGATGGATATGCCAAAGTGATTGCTGTTAATGTCATCAACCAATCGGTTCGAGTTTTAACACAAGAAGATGGCGTTAAAAGTTATGAACTTGAAGAGTTAGTCACAATTAAAGAGTTTGATGGTGATGATTCAAATGGCTACGAGGAATAAGTCAGAAGAGGTCATTCACGAGTTACTTGGATATGAGCATTTAAAAATTATACAACGTCCTGATGTGTTTAATTTCAGCTTGGACTCTACCCTCCTAGCTGATTTTGTCATTCCCTTAACAAAAACCAAAGAAATTATAGATTTAGGGACAGGTAATGCGCCTATCCCGTTATTTTTGACATTGAAAACAGATGCGCACATCACCGCTGTTGACATACAAGAAGCTGCTGTGGATTTGGCAAAAAGAAGTGTTGAGTTGAATCAGTTAACGCATCAAATAACTGTTTTACACAAAGACATTAATCAGATTCATCAAGCATTTGAGAATAGCCAGTTTGATATTGTGACCTGTAATCCACCATTCTTTAAATACAAGGCATCTTCTCATATCAACGAATCAACATTTAAAACTATCGCTAGACATGAAGTGAAGGTGACTTTAGAAGATATCGTCTATGAGGCTAAACGGTTATTAAAAACCAAAGGCTCGTTATACATGGTTCACCGGACCAAACGTTTACTAGAGATATTAGATACCTTGAACCGCCATCAGTTTGGCATAAAACGTATGCGGTTTGTCTACCCGAAAAAAGGTAAAGAGAGTAATATGGTCTTAATCGAGGCTGTAAATAACTCAAATGCTGAACTATCATTATTAGAACCACTTTATGTGCATAATGATAAAGGATATACCGATGAGATTAATCGAATCTTTAATTTTGGAAAAGAGGATTCACATGAAACGGACTAAACATTTTGAGAGTGATCGTGCTACTTTATATCTTGTCGCAACACCAATTGGTAATTTAGACGATATGACTTTTCGGGCAATCAACACACTGAAGTCGGTCGATAAAATATATTGTGAAGATACAAGAACGTCACGTACGTTGCTTGAACACTATCAAATTGATAAACCTTTAGATAGTTATCATGATCATAATAAAACCACGAAACAGCACCATATATTAAACGACTTAAGATCAGGCTTATCCATAGCCCTCATTAGTGATGCAGGGACACCTTTAATTAGCGATCCTGGATATAGTGTTGTTAATCTTGTCAAAGAAAGTGGGTTTGTTGTTGTCAGTATTCCTGGCCCAAGTGCCTTTTTAACCGGATTAAGTGTGAGTGCCTTACCGACACATCCATTTATCTTTTATGGCTTTTTACCAACAAAATCAAGTAAACTAAAAACCGCATGTGAAGGATTAAGAAAAGAACCCTATACATTAATCTTCTACGAAAGTCCTCATCGCATAAACAGTACATTAGAAACGCTTTATCATGTCTTTGGAGACCGGAAAGTTGTTATAGCCCGTGAACTCACGAAACGCTATGAAGAGACAATCAGTGGTACTTTAAAAGAACTTCAAGACCTCCCACCACTAAAAGGGGAACTTGTACTTATCTTAGAAGGCTTTCAAGATGAACCAAAGGATCAAGAGGTGAATCTTTTAGATGAAGTGTACGCTTTGATTGATCAGGGTGTTTCATCAAAAGAAGCGATCAAGGTCATTGCAAAACGTCATGATTTACCAAAAAATGATGTGTACCAGTTATACCATAAAACATAATGACATAAGTTGAAAAAAATACATGAACATATATAATGAAAACAAGATACTAGGAGTGATTCATATGAGTAAAACATTTTATATAACAACCCCAATTTATTATCCAAGTGGGAAATTACATATCGGTAATTCCTATACGACTGTGCTATGTGATACAATGGCACGCTATAAAAAGATGCGTGGATTTGATACATGGTATTTAACGGGTATGGATGAACATGGACAAAAAGTGGAGACAGTCGCAAATGAACGAGGAATCAGCCCACAAGAACATGTTGATTATATTGCCGATGAAACAAAAAAATTATGGGATGTTTTAGATATTGAGTATGATGATTTTATTCGGACGACTGAAGAACGTCATGAAACGGTTGTGGCCCAAATATTTGACACTTTGTTAAAACAAGGAGACATTTACTTAGGACATTATGAAGGATACTATTGTATTCATGATGAATCTTTCTTTACTGAAACCCAATTAGAAGAGGGACATATTTGCCCAGATTGTGGACGTAAAACAAAACTTGTCAAAGAAGAATCATACTTTTTAAAACTGTCTAAGTACCAAGATTGGTTATTAGACTATATCGATGAACACCCAGACTTCATCACCCCAGAATCACGTAAAAATGAGGTTGTACGTTTTATTGAGTCAGGTTTGCAAGACCTAAGCGTATCACGCACAAGCTTTGACTGGGGCGTATCAGTAAAAAGTAATCCTGAACATGTTATTTATGTTTGGATTGATGCTTTAAGCAATTATATTACTGCCTTAGGATATGGTAGTGATAATGATGATAAATTCCAAAAATACTGGCATGGTGATGAAGTAGTCCATGTAGTTGGAAAAGATATATTAAGATTTCATGCCATTTATTGGCCAATTATGTTAAAAGCATTAGGGATTGACGTTACCTTTAAATTATATGCCCATGGATGGTATATGATGAAAGATGGTAAAATGAGTAAATCAAAAGGTAAAGTTGTCTATCCAAATCAACTTATCGAACGATATGGATTAGATCCTGTCAGATATTACTTATTGCGGGAGATTCCTTATTCGGGAGATGGTGTGTTTACACCAGAAGATTTTGTGGCTAGAATCAATTATGACTTAGCCAATGATTTTGGAAATCTTGTGAACAGAACAATTACAATGATAAATAAATATTTTGATTCGAAACTAACAAAACCGACAAAGAGTTTCTTTGAAGTTGACGCCGACTTGAAGGCAATGATTGCACAAACAATTCAGTCTTATGAACAGTCAATGGAGAAACTTGATATTAGTGATGCGATTAAGACAGTATGGACATTAGTCTCAAGAACCAATAAGTATATTGATGAAACTGAACCATGGATATTATCAAGAGATGAAGAGAAGCAAGCGGCACTTAATGGTTGCCTATATACCTTGGTTGAAAGTATTAGAATCATTGGTATTTTATTGAAACCTATCTTATTAAAGGCATCAGATGCATTGTTTGAACAACTTAATATTGATGATAACTATCAAACATGGGAAAGTTTAGCGTTTGGGCAATTAACAGATGTTCACGTCACAGATAAGCCTGTACCAATCTTTCCGAGACTTGATCAAGCGGAAGAAGAAACATACATCAAAAATATGTTAACACCTCCTAAAAAACAACCCGTTGCCCCAAAAGAGAAGAACACTAAAACAAAACAACAAGTAGACTATGCAACAATTGAAGACTTCACGAAATTAGACATAGTTGTAGGGAAAGTAGTATCAAGTAAGCCCCATCCGAACGCTGATCGATTATTAGTAAGTCAAATTGATACTGGTGATCGTGTTAGACAAATTGTCTCAGGGATTAAACCATACTATAGCGCTGAGGAATTTACGGGTAAAAAAGTTGTCGTTATTAAAAATCTGAAACCAGTAAAATTAAGAGGGGAACTGAGTGAAGGAATGATTCTTGCAGGGAAGAATAAGCAATTATTAGAAGTCTTAACTGTTAACGAACTTGACAAAGGCGATAAAATTTCATAAAAACAATCCACACAAACGCCGACAAAAGTTGGCGTTTTTCTCAAAATGAGGTGAACCATAGTCATGCGCAATAAAAAAAGAGTCATCATTATTGTTGGAATCTTTATTATTGTATATGGGATTATGTTGGCATTTATTATTCTTGGATACAAACAAGATAGAGATGCTATTTTGATAATGCATACGATGAATTATCAATTCAATTAAATGGAAGAATCGATCATTATGAAGAATTCACACACTATTACTATCAGGATTTAATTCTCGATGAGAGCATCTTATTTCGATATAATGAAGCAGTGAAGGGAAACGAAAATACAAGAAATGCCATCCGGGATGAATTGTATGATTATTACTTACCGGACTTTACTGTTATGGAGACCTATAATATTGATCAATTTAGCTTTTATTTACCTGACGGGACACTGTTTTTACAAATGCATGAACCTAGTATATATGGTGAAAAGACAGATCGGTATAGTGTTGAATATGTGAATCAAGAAGCCTCTTTTATTTCAGGTTTTGAAATGCGAGATACCAGTAATCAGTATCATTTTCTCTTTCCCCTAACTTATCAAGGTGAGCATATTGGGACAGTAGATTTTAGTATCTCCGTTACAGAAACTTTACAAGAACTATCACATCGGTTTGATAACAAAGACTATATGGTCATTGTTGAAACGCTTAATTGATGAGTATATTGATGCGGATGTATTTAATGATTACACAATGAGTTTCTCTGATGAGTATTATGTTGAAAGACGATATTTTGAAGAGTCTGATTTTAATGTATTGCCGGATTACCTTTTCAATAAAGATTGGGTGATATCAGTCAAAGTCGACTGGACTTAACTACATATGAAGAAAAATATATCAATGGTGAACATGAAGGATCAAACTATGATTTTGTCTTTATTCCAATAGAAAATATCGAAGGAAATGAGATAGGATATTTCATAAGTACCTATTCAGGTAACATATTTGCCCAGCTTCAAATGCGCTATATTTCATATGCCATCGGCGCAACGCTCTTTGTATGGAGTTCTTTTGCGTTTATTTTAGTGATTGATATTGGTCGCAGACGGTTAAAAAACATTAGTCAACACGACCCTTTAACAGGGAGTTATAATAGACGCTATTTAGATCAATTTTTAGAAAATGAAATTGCTCGAACAAAACGGACAGGAAACCCATTTAGTATGCTTTTGTTAGATATTGATTTATTTAAAGACATTAATGATACTTATGGACACTTAAAAGGTGATGAGGTCCTTGAAAACCTTGTGAATACAATTGATAATCATATTCGTCAAGAAGATATCATTGCTAGATTTGGTGGCGAGGAATTTATTATTGTGTTAGTCAACACACCAAAAGATAAAGCGCTTAAGAAAGCTAAACAATTGAAACATCTTATTGAAAACTCAAATATTGCGAACATCAATATTACGGTATCACTTGGTGTGACTGAGTACACTGAAGAAAGTACGATTGATTCATTAATACATGAAGCAGATAAAGCTCTTTATTATGCCAAAGAAACAGGTCGTAATCGTGCCGTATTATATGATATGGAAATGGATAACAACCAAGATGCATAAGTTTGTATTTAAGGCTAACAATAAAATGGAAGGGTGAATCGATGAAACGATTATTTACTAGTGTTATTTTAGGTATGTTGTTTATTGTTCAATCGGTTAGCGCGGATGTTGCATTTGTGTATTCACCAGTCACAGTCGCGACAGATGACTGTGAGAAGAGGATTTATTTTGATTTGTTGATCGATGAATCGGTGTATACACTTAATACAGAGATTAACACACAAAACTTCATGCATGTCACAGATATTACTCATCTAGAATATTTAAACAATACAGGATATATGAGTTACTCGGCTTATTACCCAAATGCCTCTGTAGAAATCAGTGAATGCCATGCGCGATTTTATGATCTGCCCAATCAAAATATTGCATCTTATAAGATCATTGCCTATGATCAAGAGGGTAGAACAGTTGCTATATCAGATGAGAAAAATGTCGCTGACTTACTTGAAGCAAATGACACTTTAAGTGGTGGAAATGTCTATTATTATTACGATGTCACGTCAGAGACATTTGAATTAGATACACATACATATCCACAAGATCACTTTTACATAGGACCGAATTTTTATCTTATTATATTTGGGATTATTTTGGTGTTAAGTCCGGGCGTTTTATGGGTACTCAGAAAAACAAAAATGTTATAAAAAACAAGAAATCAACAAGTAAAATAAGTTGACAAACTCAGGGAAATACTATATTATATAGACCGGTACATTTACACCCACGCCCACAATAAAATTATTGGAGGCTAGTTATGAAAACATTTATGGCAAATAAAGACAATATCAAGCGTCGTTGGCTTGTTGTTGATGCGAAAGGTAAACGCGTTGGTCGTTTAGCGACAGAAGTCGCAACATTACTTCGTGGAAAACACAAACCAACATTTACACCACATGTAGATTGCGGAGATTACGTTATTGTAATTAATGCAAAAGACGTTGAACTGACTGGAAACAAATGGGATCAAAAGAAATATTACAGACATTCTCGTTATCCAGGTGGATTAAAACAACCTACGGCTCGTGATTTAAACAACACGTTCCCTGAACGTATTGTTGAGCATGCTGTTAAAGGTATGTTACCGAAAGGTAAATTAGGACGTCAAGTTGGTAAAAAACTATTTGTTTATGCTGGGAACGAGCATAAGCATGCAGCGCAACAACCTGTTGCGTATGAATTGAAAGGTTAGGAGGAATAAACATGGCTAAAGAAGTAGTATATAGAGGAACAGGACGTAGAAAACGCTCTGTTGCACGTGTTATGTTAACGCCTGGAACTGGTAAATTCATTATCAACAATCGTCGTTTTGATGATTATATTCCATCTGCAGCTGTACGTTTAGATGTTGAACAACCACTCGCACTGACTGAAAACATGAAGACTTTTGACATCGAGGTAAACGTTAAAGGTGGCGGAATTTCAGGACAAGCCGGAGCAATCCGTCATGGACTTACACGCGCATTACTTGAAGTAAACCCTGATTACCGTAAAACCTTAAAAGTAGCGGGCTTAATTACACGTGATCCGCGTGTTAAAGAACGTAAAAAATACGGTCTTAAAAAAGCACGTCGTTCTCCACAATTCAGTAAACGTTAATATTTATTGCCAACAAAAAACACAACATCCCACGTTGTGTTTTTTTAATGATTAGGTTGTAAAAAGGGTATAACTATACTATAATATTTTTAACGCACTAAGGAGTCGATAATATGAAAAATGTACGCGTAAGATATGCGCCAAGTCCTACAGGACACTTGCATATAGGAAATGCTAGAACAGCACTGTTTAATTATTTATTTGCTAAACATCATAAAGGAAATTTTATTGTCCGGATAGAAGATACGGATACCGCTAGAAATGTAGAAGGTGGATTAGAGTCGCAACTTAAGTATTTAAAATGGCTAGGAATCGATTGGGACGAATCGATTGACCAAGATGGTGGATATGGGCCGTATCGTCAATTAGAAAGACTTGATATTTATAAGCAGTTCGCAGAAGAATTGTTAGAACGTGGTCTTGCTTATAAATGTTATTGTACTGCAGAAGAACTTGCAGAAGAACGTGAACAAATGATTAAAGCCGGTAAAGATAAATTGCACTATTCACGAAAATGTCTTTATCTAGAGGAAGAGAAGGATCTCCCATATACACTAAGATTCAAAGTGCCTGACGATGAAAGCTATACATTTAATGATCTTGTTAAAGGTGAGGTTACCTTTCAAAGTGAGGATATTGGTGACTGGGTAATGGTTAAACAAAATGGAATACCAACCTATAATTTTGCCTGTGTTATTGATGACCACCTCATGAAAATAAGTCATGTATTAAGAGGAGAAGATCATATTACTAACACCCCAAAACAAATGATGATTTACCGCGCCTTTGATTGGGATATTCCAATCTTTGGCCATATGACTTTAATCGTTAATGAAAACAATAAAAAGTTATCAAAGCGTGATCACTCAATTATCCAATACATTGGACAGTATCAAGAACTTGGCTATTTACCGGATGCTTTATTTAATTTTATTTCATTGTTGGGATGGTCGCCTCAAGGAAAAAAAGAAATTTTAAATAAACAACAATTAATTCAAATGTTTGATGAAAAACGGTTATCTACATCACCTGCCAAGTTTGATACAGAAAAATTAGCCTTCATTAATAACCGATATATAAAGAAATTAAATGCTGAAGATGCTGTCGAACTATGTATGCCGCATTTAATTGATGCTGGGATTGCTCAAGAAAAAGATAGTGAATGGATTGAACAACTTGTTACGATGTTACAAGATCGTATGAGTTACGGGAGAGAAATTGTAACCTTATATGACGAATTCTTTAATCAACCATTTGAACTTGATCAAGAAATGGTAGAGTTTTTAGAACAAGAAGGCGTTAATGAGACGTTAACAGTATTCAAAAAGTTAATCACAAAAGCAGAAAGTTTTGACCCAAATACAATAAAAGAGTTAATCAAACTCACACAAAAAGAATCTGGCGCAAAAGGTAAAATGTTATATATGCCTTTACGAATCGCAACCACTGCACAGATGCATGGACCAGATTTACCTAAAGCACTCGCTTTACTGGGTAAAGATTCAGTTTTAGAAAGATTGGATAAAGTAATAAAATAAAGAGCGATATACTTAAGTATCCTATAGCTTTAATCTTGTTTTACTTGATGTATGGATATTTATGGAAATCTTATCAGTACTACTGTATTGTCTTTCCGCATACATCTTTGTTGACTGTAAGTGGATAAATGATTCCCATAATAGAAGTCAATAGATGCTCTAATGAGGTGACGATATGAAAAAAGAAATAATTATTCCATTAATAGTATTCATTATGCTCGAATTAGGTGTACTAGTTCCGAATAGTATTTTAGCTTTCGGATTTCGCAGAATTTCTAGTTTAGAGGTGTTTAATCGCATAACAGGTCTAATTATCTTAATCACTGTTGCGGTTCGACTTGTTTTTCCATTCACAATCGTTCAGTTTGGTTATATCCGTGAATCTGGCAAAAAGATTCTATATGCTTATAGCGCTATTTTAGGACTCATCGCATTAGAGGCCTTAATGATGCTTGTTACTGGGCAGTATAATTTTACCATGTTAAATATAAATAATTCATTCTTAATGATCATTGGAACTATGTTCACAGTGTTATGGATAGGGATAATTCTCTATGCATTGATAAACGTTATTACGTATTTTCATTATGAAAGTAATCAAACAGTTAGAGTGACCTGTATCATCATACTTATAATGATGTTCTTACAGATTCCTGTTGTTGATACATTTATTCGGCGTAGTATCTATAGAACACTTGGTCTACGAGCATCTTACTTTACCTACACCGCCCTGAAACTTCTGATGATAGCGGTTGTTCCTGTTTTTTATACATATTTTGTCTATATCGCGATAAAAAGACAAGAAAATGAAGACCAAAAACAGGTTAGTAACATTACTACATTATAGAGTTATGCGCCAAAGTGTGACCTATTTACGTAAAAGCATTTGCATTTCATAATAATCTATTATATAATAATGATAGAAACAAAAGAAAGAAAAGGAGATTTATTTTAATGACAGGTACTGTAAAATGGTTTAATTCTGAAAAAGGTTATGGATTCATTACATCTGAAGAAGGTTTAGATATCTTTGTTCACTACAGCGCAATTCAAGCTGAAGGGTTCAAGAGTTTAGACGAAGGACAAGAGGTTGAATTCGAAGTTGTTGAAGGAGACAGAGGTCCTCAAGCAGCAAACGTTGTAAAACTTTAATAAGAATTAACAAACAGGAGCTAAGCTCCTGTTTTTTTGTGCTTATGCTTTAATTGACAAAGCTTACAAAAAGGGGTAAACTTATACTTGCAAATATAAAGGAGTGAAAGCGATGAAGATATTTAATTCTTATACCAATCAGTTAGAAGAGTTTGAGCCAATCCATAAAGGTCAAGTGAACATGTATGTGTGTGGTCCAACGGTATATAATTATATTCATATAGGAAATGCGCGGCCTGTTATCTTTTTTGATACAGTTAGACGCTATTTTGAACATCGCGGCTATGACGTGAAATATGTATCTAACTTCACAGACGTTGATGATAAAATAATTACCAAAGCGATTGAATTAGAAAAAACAGAAAAAGAAATCACGAACCACTTCATCGATGCTTTTTTAAAGGATGTTGAAAAAGTTCATTCTAAAACTGACTATATAAAACCACGTGTCACAGAATATATGGATCACATCATTGATTATATCCAACAAATGATTGATAAAGGCTTTGCTTATCAAGTGGATGGAGATGTCTATTTTAGAGTTGATAGAGCACGTGATTATGGATACTTATCCAATCAGAGAATCGAAGATTTAGAGACTGGTGCGAGAATTCATGTTAATGAGAAGAAAGAAAATCCTCTTGATTTTACCTTATGGAAAAAAACAGATGTAGGAATCACATTTGATGCGCCATTTGGAGAAGGTAGACCAGGATGGCATACCGAATGTGTGGCGATGATTGATGATGTATTTGGTGAAAAAATAGATATTCATGGTGGTGGGAGTGGATTAATGTTTCCGCATCATGAAAATGAAATAGCCCAATCGTTAGTTTTAAATAATCACACCATCGCAAACTATTGGATGCATAACGGATTATTAAACATTGGGGAAGGGAAAATGAGTAAAAGTGAGGGGAACGTCATCTTAGTCAAAGATTTAGACATAGACCCGAATGTCTTTCGATTATTTACCCTGTCAACCCATTATAGAAGTCCAATTCAATATACCGAAGATGTCTTAGAGACATATCAAACTGAATGGGATAAAATTATGCGTGTGTACAAACAAATCTATGTAAAACTAGATTTAGGTGATATGTTGCAAGGATCAGGCAAAATTCATCCTAAGCTATTAGAACTTTACAATGATTTTCTAACGGCAATGGATCATGACTTTAATACGCCAAACGCTATTACAGTATTACAAGAACTTGTTAAGTTAGCTAACCAGTTTATCCGTCAAACAGATGATTTAGAATTATTACGTTCGGTGTTAGAAGTTATGGATGAGATATTTAGTGTCTTTGCCTTGCGGCCAGGACTTAGCCCAATGCCTAAAGATGATAAACAACTTTACCGCGACTGGGAACATGCCCGTCAGGATAAAGATTTTGAAAAAGCAGACAAAATCCGTTCAGAGTTACAAGAAAAAGGTATTTTATAATGACTTATAATGGCGTAACATTAGCTTATATAGGAGACGCTGTTTTTGAACAAAAAGTACGGATCCATTTATTAAATAGTGGTATTGAAAAAGTTGAGCATTTACACCAAGCCGCAACTAAGTATACGAGTGCCATAGGTCAAGCAAAAGCCTATCGAGATATTGAAGATACGTTGACAGAAGAAGAAATAAGAATCTTCAAAAAAGGACGTAACGCTACCTCAAGAAAACCGACAAATATGTCGCGTGTAGATTACCAAACTGCCACAGGATTTGAAGCGCTGTTAGGATATTTACATTTATCGCATAAAATGGACCGTATTGATGCTTTATTAGATAAAGTGTTTAACACATGAATGACGTCGGATTCATGTGTTTTTTTATGATATACTTTGTCTGAGGTGATATGTAATTCAGCAATTAGAAAAACAATACTTCCTCGCATTAGACATGCTGGAACAGGTCATTGATAAAACGCATGATCAATTATTAAAGAAAGAGCTGGATGGACATTATGTATGGCAAGAAATATATCATGCATTAATGGGATCTTATTTTTGGTTCCGATTAAAGAAAAAGCCTTTCAAACAACCATATAATCAAGCTATCTACTTCCCAGAATTAGAAGAAAAGGCTAAAAAAAATCTAGATAAAGCTGATATAAATCACTTTTTAATAGATGTAAAACGACGGGTAAGTAATTTTTTGATCATGATAGCATGTTCTTATATGAAAAAACCCTCTTTATGAGACATTGACAAACCTAGACGATGTCTTAATGCAAGTGCGTCATATCATGTACAATGTTGGTTGATTGAACCATTTTTTAAGCCAATATCATTCAGCTTAAAATGGATTGATTATTATGGTACTTAATTAAGGTAAACAATGCACCAATAGTGGTGCATTTTTTTTAAAGGTTATAAAGAGTGTTTTAATATAAAAGATTAGTCGGATGACTTCTTGACAATACTTTCATAAACCAAGTATAATAATACATATGAAACGGAGGGAATTACATGAATACAGTGTTATTTTTATCATTAGGAATTTTAATATCAATTGCCGCATTAGGCTATGCTTTTTATTTGTACAGAACAATTTTAGGTTTCAATGAAGGTAAGGACCGTGTTAAAGAAATTAGCTCTTACATTAAAGAAGGAGCACACGCGTTCCTAAGAAGTGAATATAAGGTAATCTTTTCTTATATTGTAATTGCTTCTATCGTTATCTTTGTTGGTTTTTATTTTGGATATGATCACATTTCTGGATTAACCGAAAACAGTAATAGTAACATTGTGGTTGAACAAACACAGTATTCTGATCTGTTTTACGCTCTTGGAACATCTTTAGCATTTGTTTTAGGGTCACTTTTTAGTTTATTGGCTGGATATGTCGGAATGAAAAGTGCAACTCATGCAAACTCACGTACAACCACTGCCGCAGAAGAAAGTGGCATTATTAAAGCGCTTGATGTTGCGTTTAAAGGTGGAAGTGTCATGGGAATGAGTGTTGTTGGATTTGGCCTCTTAGGGCTGTTCATTGTACTTGCCTTATCATTTGCATTTGGACTTGATCCATACGAAGCAATTACCTACGCAGCTGGCTATAGTTTGGGAGCCTCATCGATTGCATTATTCGGTCGTGTTGGTGGGGGAATTTACACCAAAGCAGCCGATGTTGCGGCTGACCTTGTTGGAAAAATTGAAGCCGAAATTCCAGAAGATGATCCACGTAATCCAGCCGTTATCGCAGATAACGTTGGTGACAATGTTGGTGATGTAGCTGGTATGGGAAGTGACTTATTAGAGTCGTATGTATCAAGTGTTATTGGGGCGGCTACCATTGCAGCTTTAATCTTTACATCAGCAGAAAGAATGAATGGTATTCTATTCGTTACGACCGTTGCTTTTAGTGGTGTGTTATCTTCTATTATTGGCTCGTTCTTTGTAAAAGGTAAAGAAGGAAAAAGCCCATTTAAAGCATTGAAAATGGGGACTTATGTGAGTGCTGGACTATTTATTCTATTTACCTTTATCACTAACTTTATTTTTAAAGACACAATTAATTCTACATTATATACTGATCCTAGTGGGATTTTTATGAATATTAGAAACTTTGCCTTTGTTTATGCACCGTTTATTAGTATTATTATTGGATTATCAGTTGGCGTATTGATTGGACTTGTATCCGAATATTATACTGCAGCAGAATATAAACACGTTGTGAATATCGCGAAACAATCAGAAACAGGTCACGCGACCAATATTATTGCTGGGATTTCTACGGGAATGGAGTCTACATTAATTCCTATTATTATCTTAGCCATAGGAATTGTATCATCTTATTTAGTTGGCGGACTATTTGGTGTTGGACTTGGCGCAGTCGGTATGTTATCAACAGCAGGAATTACCATTAGTGTCGATGCGTATGGACCAATTGCTGATAACGCAGGTGGAATTGCTGAAATGAGTGGACTTGATAAACGTGTCAGAGCCATTACCGATCAGCTTGACTCAGTGGGTAATACGACTGCGGCGATTGAAAAAGGGTTTGCGATAGGATCTGCAGCGATGACATCTATAGCTCTATTTAGTGCTTTCATCCGCAAAGCTAATTTAGCGGTAATTGATATTGCAACACCAGAGGTTATGGCTGGTTTAATTGTTGGTGCGATGCTTGCTTTCTTCTTCTCATCAATGGTTATTAAATCAGTGGGTAAAGCAGCGAATAAAATGATCGAAGAAGTCAGACGACAATTTCGTGAGATACCAGGTATTTTAGAGGGTAAAGATAAACCTGATTATGCACGATGTGTTGAAATATCTACAGCTGCAGCGCTAAGAGAAATGGTAGTACCAGCATTACTTGCAATTATGACACCACTAACCGTTGGTTTCTTATTTGGGGCAGAAGTGCTTGGAGGCCTGCTTGCTGGGACATTAGCAACCGGAATTATGTTAGCCATTTTTATGGCTAATGCTGGTGGTGCTTGGGACAATGCGAAAAAACTGATTGAAACCGGCGAGTTCGGTGGTAAAGGGAGTATTGCCCATAAAGCAAGTGTCACAGGAGATACTGTAGGGGATCCATTTAAAGATACTGCTGGACCATCAATTGATATTTTGATCAAATTAATGACAACTATTTCATTAGTCTTCGCAGCTGCATTTGGATTAGGTATTTTCTAGAAAACACAATTAAATTAAAAGATATCAACTTTTGAACAGTTGATATCTTTTTTTGATATGGATTAAATTAACTCAATGATTCCTTTATTTGCACCCTTTAAAATTTCGTTATTTAGTTTCCCAAGATTAGCAATTGTTTTATCTAAATCTTGATTATTAAGACCAGTACCATCACATGTGCCAGGATGATCAAGAGACATTTTGCCAGCAATCATACCGTTCATGGCGGCAAAGGATACTTTGTACGTGCAGGATAATTTAGCACCATCACAAACATATCCCATTGAAGATGATAAATATAAGTTGATGGCATCTTTGATTTGTTGGTCGCTACCATCTTTTAAGAATGCGGTAACTGCAGCAGCACTACACCCAGTCGCATGTCCTGTGCCGCATAGGACTGTCACAACACTCATTTGTTGTTTGACATAGACGCTTGTTAGAAATGATAAGACCACAAGTTGCTTGGTTTGTGAATCATCTAATTCGAAAACATCGGAAAGAAACATCGGTGTAATTAAGGTTCCAATACCTAAGTTACCACTGCCAGCAACACCATAGACTGTATAAATATCACCCAGCATCCGTTTACGAGAAGGGACAGTGATATGTTTGCGTAAGAAATTACTTAAATCATATAGGCATTGGCGCTGTGGACCTTTTATATCTTCACTTAGATAATTCCCTTTTTCTTCTTTAATTGCTTTACGGGCGTTTTCATACTGGTTTTTAGCAGTCTCGAACAGTTCGTCTAAACCATCAAAGTTATTTTTGTGGACATAAGTTAGTATTTCGTCATAATTATCAATAGTATATTTGTTTACGCGTTCCAATAAGGCGGTGCGTTCGAATTCCTTTAACGCCTCTTTATTTCTAACGACTTTAATGACATTGTCATAGGCATCTTTAATAATAATTTTCATAGTGTCGCCTTCATGAGATGTCATTGTGAGCTCTTCATAAAGGACGGTATCGTCGAAGGCGCGATGTTCAATCGTAACGTCAATAGCCTCTAAAAGGGATTGAACTTCGCCAATATCATCATCTGTAACACTCTCAAAGACACTGAGTTGTTTTTTAGGGTCTTTTAATAAAATGCCGAGCGCAAGGGCTTCTTCAAGACCACTCTTACGAAGTCCAGGGACACCGACATTAACACTGTTTTTATAAAGCTCTTCACTCATGATTAAATGAATGCTTTTGATGGTCTTGTTTCTCAGTGCATAAGCCCCGATTGAAGCGATGTATCCAACAACACCAATATCAGTACATCCCATGGTTTTAGTAATATTTGCATTTAAGATTCTCATTGCTTGATAATTATCCATAAACTCACCTCAAAATTCACTTATCCATTATACACGTAAAACGCTTTCAGTACAATAACTTTCTCCTTTTTTCAATAGGAAAAGTATTGAATGTGTGTTACAATAAAAATCGTAGGAAGTGATAAAATGGCAACCAAAATCACAGGATTAAATGTCATTCGCGAAGCCATCAAGGCAAAGCGAAAAATTTATAGACTGTATACCCTTGAAAACAATCGTAATGATGTTATTAACATGGCTCAAAAGGCTGGTATTCAAATAGAGTATAAACGGAAAGATGAGTTAGAAGGATTGTATGATCGTGTCCACCAAAATATACTCGCAGAAGTTGAAGACTATAGAATGCTTGCTTTAGAGCATGTCTTAAGTAAACAAAAAGAGAATAAGGTCATTATCATGTTAGATGGGTTAGAAGACCCTCATAATTTAGGCGCTATTTTAAGAAGTGCCGATGCATTTGATGTGGACGCTGTGATTGTTCCAAAACACCGCAGTGTGCATTTAACAGACACCGTTATAAAAGTTTCTACAGGCGCTATAGAATATGTGGATGTTGTCCAAGTGACAAACCTAAACAATACCATTAAAACATTGAAGGATTCTGGGTTCTGGATTGCAGGAACTGACATGGAAGCCAAGCAAACTATCCAACAATTAGATGTTGATATGAATCTATGTGTTGTTATTGGAAGTGAGGGTAAAGGGATGAGCCGTCTTGTAAAGAAAAATTGTGACTTTATTGTTAATATCCCGATGGGGGGACATGTGAATAGTTTAAATGCCAGTGTCTCAGCGGGTATCATTATGCAAGAAATATACCACAAAAAACATAATAAATAAGGAGGCAGTATGACGATTTACAAACATAATGATTTTAAGATCATCGACCAAATCCGTGAGGGAAACAATGATGCCTTAGAACTTATGTTTGAGAAATACTCGCCGTTAATTTCGAAAAAGATAGGATATTATAACCTAGCGTACATGTATGACGACATGGTTCAAGAAGCCTACATGATGCTTCATAAAAGTATCTTAACTTATGATACCTCTTATAATAAGACATTCACACGCTATTTTGAACAGAACTTAGATCGCATGTATATAACATATATTAATAAGCAAGTCAGACGAACCGAGATATTTTATGAGAATGTCGACTATATTTTTGAACACAATCATCATACCCAAGATAAGAGTGTTTATTATGATTTGTATAAAAAAGAAATAGAAAATATCTTGACAAATCGTGAATTTAGTATTTATATATTAAAGGAAATAAAAAATTATAGCGTAGATTATATTTGCAAAAGACTAGAAATCCCAGAAAAAGTGGTGTACAATTCAGTCTATCGAGCAAAACAAAAAATAAAAGCACATTTTGGGATGTGACTTGACAAAGTCGCATTATTTTGCTAAATTATATATTTGCAAGAGAGTTGGTATTATGAGACAAAAAGTTATCTTAATTTGTACTGAGTGTTTATCGAGAAATTACAGTATACAAAAGAAAAAAGAAGATAAAGAACGATTTGAAACGAAAAAATATTGCAAACATTGTGGAAAACACACACTCCACAAGGAAAGCAAATAGGAGAGAATAAAAATGGCAAAAAAACCGACAGATTTAAAACCGAATAAAGTCTTAGAGATTTTAAAGAAAGAATATCCATTCGAACGCGTATTATTAGGCGTTTTAGGGATATTAGTACTTGTATTAGGTGTTTACTTAATTGAAGGAAGAGAGTTAACCATCAGATATACTGATTTATGGATCTTCAATGAACCATATAAAATAACAATCTTCAGTATCTTTGTTATAATTATTGGTGCAATCTCATTCTTAATGGCAATCTGGCCATTCTTCGTACCAAGTTTTGCTGAAATGCGTAAAGTAAGCTGGCCTGGTCGCGATATGATCTTAAACCACAGCGCAAGAGTATTTGGATTTATTATTATCATTTCATTATTCTTCGTCTTAGCAGATTTTGGACTTCGTCCATTGTTTGAGTGGATTCGCACTTTAGGAGTGTAAAACAATGAGTAATCAACCAGAACGTCAATGGTATGTTGTACAAACCTATTCTGGTTATGAAAATTCAGTGAAGGTAAATCTTGAACGTCGGATGGAATCAATGCAGATGGAAGATAAAATTTTCCAAGTCGTGATTCCTGAGGAAGTACGTATTGAGAAAAAAGCAGATGGGACTACCAAAGAAAAAATGGTTAAGATTTTCCCTGGTTATGTATTCATTGAATTGGTTGTAACTGATGATTCATGGTTTGTGGTCCGTAATACACCTGGTGTTACTGGATTTTTAGGTTCAAGCGGTGGCGGTACTAAACCTGTTCCATTACCACCTGAAGAAATCAATCCAATCTTGAAGAAATGTGGGCTTATGGAAGTACCTACAATCGATGTAGAAGTTGGCGAGAGCGTCAAAGTTATTACGGGGCCATTTGCTAATCAAGTTGGTAAAGTTGATGAGATTGACGAAGAGAAACGCGAACTTAAAGTGTTGGTGGATATGTTCGGTCGCCAAACACCTGTCGAACTGTCATTTGATGATATTGAAAAAATATAGATTAAGACTTGACAATGAACTAATAAATATAGTAAAATAGCATGGCATGGATTATGGCATGCTATTTTTTGAGTGGAAGGATTAATCGTCCAATGACCACATCACGAAGCAAGAGGAGGTGTCTTTCGTGGCTAAAAAAGATGTAAAAACCGTTGTAAAATTACAAATCCCAGCAGGTAGAGCTAACCCAGCGCCGCCAGTCGGTCCAGCATTAGGACAAGCAGGTGTTAACATTCAAGAATTTTGTACAAAATTCAACAATGAAACTAAGGAGCAAATGGGGGATTTAATTCCTGTTGAAATCACTGTATTTGAAGACAGAACGTTTAAATTCATCACCAAAACACCACCAGCAAGTTATTTACTTAAAAAAGCAGCTGGTATTGAAAAAGGTGCAGGTGATCAATTAACTGAAAAAGCTGGTACTGTAACAAAAGCACAATTAAAAGAAATTGCAGAAGTAAAAATGCCTGATTTGAACGCAAATGATATTGAGGCAGCAATGAATATTGTAGCTGGTACCGCAAGAAACATGGGAATCCTAATCGAAGATTAAACATTTAGTTGTAACATAAATCTACAACTATTTGTGGGAGGAGTTTCCGTTAGACCACATTTAGGAGGTAAAGAAAATGGCGAAAAAAGGAAAAAAATTCTTAGCTGCTAGTGAACGTGTAGAAGAAAAAGCATATGATGCACGGGAAGCAATTAATCTACTTAAAGAAATTTCTTTTGAAGGATTTGATGCATCTGTAGAACTTGCAATGCGTTTAAATCTAGACACAAGAAAAGCAGATCAAAATTTACGCGGAGCAATCGTCTTACCACACGGGACAGGTAAAACTAAACGTGTATTAGTATTTGCGACAGGGGATAAAGCTAAAGAAGCTGAAGAAGCTGGCGCAGATTATGTAGGTGAAGATGAATATATCCAAAAAATCCAAAAAGGATGGATGGATTTTGATACAGTAGTCGCAACACCGGATATGATGAGTAAAATCGGTCGTCTTGGTCGTGTACTTGGACCAAAAGGATTAATGCCTAATCCAAAAACCGGTACTGTCACAATGGACGTTGCTAAAGCAGTAGAAGAAATCAAAGCAGGTAAAGTAGAGTACCGCGTTGATAAAGTTGGTAACATTCATGTTACATTAGGGAAAGTATCATTTAGCGTTGATCAAATCCTAGAAAACTTTAAAGCAATGTATGATACTATCGTAAAATTACGCCCTGCTACCGTTAAAGGTGTGTACATTCAAAATGTAGCTGTCGCATCGACAATGGGTCCTGGTATCAAAGTTGACAAAGATACCATTTTGTAATAAAATAAGTAAGCAAATAACAATCAAATAGAAACGTTATGTCGAAGACTTAGGTGCTTTATTTATAAAGCTTAATATCCTAACGAGAGAAACGAGTTATAAGATATTTATACCTCTTTTGTCTATGACATAAGAGGTTTTTGTTTGGATCACATTTCATGGAGGTGGAAGCGTGTCACAAAAAGCAATTGAGAAGAAGAAACAACAAGTCGAGTCGTTAAAAGAACGTTTGGAAAATGCCAATAGTTTTGTCATCGTTGATTACAGTGGGTTAACTGTTGAGCAGGTAACAAAGTTACGTGTGGCGTTACTCGAAAATGATTGTGAAATGGCTGTTATTAAAAATAACATTTCAAGACGAGCAACAGAAATGGCTGGCTACAAAAATGTTGCGGATGTATTAACAGGACCTAATGCTATTGCATTTAGTAACGCTGATAGTGTCTCAGCAGCAAAAGTCATCTATGAATTTGCAAAAGATAATGAAGCATTAGAATTAAAAGTTGGTGTTGTTGATGGTGAGTACATGGATCACGAAAACATCCAAAAGATCGCAACAATCCCATCAAGAGAAGAACTATTGACTATGATTGCATCGGGAATCTTACAACCAATCAAAGAAATTGCAATCGCCCTTGATCTTATGACCAAGGAACAAGAAACTGAAACTGAAGAAGCATAAATAGGAGGAATGAAAAATGGCTTTAGAAAACAAAGAAATCATTGAAGCGTTAAAAGAAAAAACGCTATTAGAATTAAAAGACTTAGTTGACTTAATGAAAGAAGAATTTGGTGTTGACCCAAGTGCTGTAGCTGTAGCTGCTGCAGGACCTGCTGAAGCAGACCAAGGACCTACCGAAGTATCTGTAATCTTAGAAGATTTCGGTGCTAAGAAAATTCCAGTTATCAAAGCAGTACGTGGAATTACTGGTTTAGGATTAAAAGAAGCAAAAGCTTTAGTTGATAGTGCACCTGCACCAATTAAAGAAGAAATTAGCCCTGAAGAAGCTAACGAAATTAAAGAACAATTAGAAGAAGTTGGAGCAACTGTTACAGTTAAATAACAACATGTAAACAAATGACCTGAGTTTTAACTCAGGTTTTTTGCCTATTATGGTAGAAAAATAAGGAGTTGGTAGAATGCCACATTATTTTTCAAACGATACAGATGTCAAAAGTAACCGTAAGCAAGTTACTTTTGATATCAATCACATCCCAATTACGGTCTACACTGATCATGGTGTATTCAATAAAGGGTACTTGGATTTAGGCACACAAATTCTTTTAAATACAATAGAAGTTGATGATTCATCCCATGTGTTAGATTTAGGATGTGGGAGTGGTATCATTGGCATCTATCTTACAAAGAAGTTTCATGTTGATGTTGACATGGTTGATATCAATGAACGTGCTGTTGCACTGACAAAAGATAATCTGACATTAAACAATCTATCACAAAAAATATGGCAATCTGATGGTTATGAGAATATTAACAGAAGTTATGATATGGTAGTTTTAAACCCGCCAATTCATGCTGGTAAACGTGTTGTTTATCGATTGTTCGAACAAACCAAAGAGCATTTGAACCCAGGTGGTAAATTTGTCATTGTGATGCATAAAAAACATGGTGCAAAATCCGCAATAAAAAAACTGAACAGTATATTCAACGATGTACGTATCGTGACGCGCGACAAAGGATTTTATGTAATAATCGCGAAAATCATTTGACTATTTGACGATAGTGTGATAATATATTAAATTGCGATAACGCGCGCTTTTTTGCGTATATAGACATTTTTTACTTTTTAAATGGGGTGAAAGTTAGTGAGTTATAAATTAATTCAATATGGTAAAAAAAGACAGCGAAGAAATTACTCGAAAGTCAAAACAAATGTTGAATTACCAGACTTGATCCGTGTCCAAACGGAGTCATTTGATTGGTTCATTCAACAAGGTCTTAAAGAACTATTTAGAGATATCTCACCAATCCAAAACTTTATAGAAAACATTAGTTTGTTTTTCGGTGATTTTATATTTGATCAACCTAAATATAACATCAGTGAATCACGCGATAAGGATATGACGTATTCTCGTCCACTAAGAGTCAACGTAAGATTAGAGAATAAAGAAACTGGTGAAGTCAAAGAACAACGCATCTTTATGGGCGATTTTCCAATGATGACACCAAATGGTTCATTTATTATTAATGGTAGTGAACGTGTCATAGTATCACAAATCGTGCGTAGTGCTGGTGTGTTTTTTAGTGAAAACATTGATAAGAAAACACTGAAAAGTAAGTTTGTTGGACAGGTGATTCCAACCCGTGGTGCATGGTTAGAATTTGAAATGGGATCAAAAGACATCTTATATGTCAAACTTGATCGCAGTAAAAAAATTCCATTGACCACTATTTTACGCGCTGTTGGATTTATCAATAATGAGCAAATATTAGACATTTATGGTGAAACCGAATTTTTACTGAACACCCTTGGTAAAGATTCAACAACGACAAGCCATGAAGCGATTAAAGAAGTATACTCAAAATTACGTCAAGGTGAAACATCAACGATTGAAGGAGCAATTACGTTCTTAAAAGGACGCTTGTTTGATCCAAAACGCTATGACTTAGCGGAAGTTGGACGTTTCAAAGTCAATCAAAAACTTGATGTTTTTGAACGTGTTATAGGTAATAAACTTGCTGATGATTTTGTTGATCCAGATACGGGTGAAATCATTGTTGAGAAGAATACCTTAGTGACACGTAAGATGGCAGAATCATTAAAAGAATACCGTCATTTAATTACACAAACTGTACCGGGTGTATTATCTAATGATATAGAATATGACTTTTTGACACAACTTGATATTTTCCGTTCTGCGGAAGTCAATGAAGTTAAGTTATTTGACTTCATGACGGATGAAGAATTATTACATGAGATTCGTCATCAAAGTTATCAAAATGCGAAAAGTTATTATAAAGCATACTTAAAACACATTGGCCAAACAGAAAAAATGTTAACTGAAGAGTTTGGGAAAACTTATGTGAAAGAATTAAAACAAGGGTACGAAGATGTTCTTGATAATGATAATATTTACTTAGAATTAGCTGAAATTCAAATATTGAATGTTGTGACTAAAGATGAAGACGATAATGAAAAAATCGTTAAAGTCATTGGGAACAATTCATTTGAAGATGCTGTACACATTGTCCCTTCAGATATCCTTGCAAGTATCTCATACTACTTAAACTTATTTGAGGGTGTAGGATCACTTGATGACATTGACCATTTAGGAAATAGACGCTTACGTTTAATTGGTGAATTATTGAAAAATCAATTCCGTATCGGTCTGACTAAAATGGAAAAAAATGTTAAGGATCGCATGAGTACGAAAGAACCCGATGAGATTACACCACAAAAACTTATTAATATTAGACCGCTAACATCAAGCTTAAAAGAATTCTTTGGAAGCAGTCAGTTATCACAATTTATGGCGCAAACAAATCCGTTAGACGAATTAACACATAAACGTCGTATTTCAGCGCTTGGTCCTGGTGGTTTAACCCGTGATCGTGCTGGATTTGAAGTCCGAGATGTTCACAACTCTCATTACGGACGTATTTGTCCAATTGAAACACCTGAGGGTCAAAACATTGGATTAATTAATAGTTTGGCATCATATGTTAAAGTAAACAAATATGGATTTATGGAAACACCGTATTTAATTGTAGAACAACAAGAAGATGGAACATCATACGTTACTGACCAGATGATTTACTTATCAGCTGATGTTGAAGAACGTTATATTATTGCCCAAGGAAATGCGGCAGTAAATGATGATCGTGAACTCATCGATGATCAAGTTGTTGCAAGATACCAAGGTGAGACGAAGATGCACCCACGTGAAAACATTGAATTAATGGATGTTTCACCAAAACAGATTGTTAGTATCTCAACAGCATGTATTCCATTCTTGGAACACGATGATGCGAACCGTGCCTTAATGGGTGCGAACATGCAACGTCAGGCAATCCCATTATTAATTCCAGAAGCACCATTCGTTGGTACTGGTATTGAATATAAAGCTGCGCACGATAGTGGTAGTGCACTTGTTGCACTGAACGCTGGTGTTGTTGATTATGTCGATGCTAGAACCATTAAAATTCGTCGCGAAGATGGTGAAATTGATGTATATGATTTATATAAGTTCCAACGTAGTAATCAAGGAACATGCATTAATCAAAAACCAATTGTCTCACTCGGTGATGAAATTTACAAAGGTATGACCATTACTGATGGTCCATCAATGGAAGATGGCGAAATGGCATTAGGGCGGAATGTTACCGTTGCCTTTATGACATGGAATGGATATAACTATGAGGATGCTGTTATCTTAAGTGAACGCTTAGTTAAAGAAGATGTGTATACGTCTGTCCATATCGAGAAATATGAATTAGAAGCTAGAGATACAAAATTAGGTAAAGAAGAAATCACACGTGAAATTCCTCATGTAAGTGAAGAAGGACGCAAATACTTAGACCAAAATGGAATCATTATTCCAGGAGCAGAAGTATTTGAAGGGGATATCTTAGTTGGTAAAGTGACACCAAAAGGTGTTACAGATCCAACCCCAGAAGATAAATTATTACTCGCAATCTTCGGTGAAAAATCACGCGAAGTACGCGATACATCATTAAAAGTACCACATGGTGGGGGCGGAATCGTCCAAGATGTTAAATACTTCAGTCGTGCAAACGGTGATGAGTTGCCACCAGGTGTAAATGAGGTTGTTCGTGTATTCATCGTTCAGAAGCGTAAGATTTCTGAAGGAGACAAAATGGCTGGACGACATGGTAATAAAGGGGTTATCTCTAAAATATTACCGATTGAAGATATGCCATATATGGAAGATGGAACACCAGTAGATATTATGTTAAATCCACTTGGGGTACCATCACGTATGAATATCGGACAGGTTCTTGAGATTCATTTAGGGATGGCCGCAAAACGGTTAGGTATTCATGTCGCTACACCAGTATTTGATGGTATTGAAATTGAAGAATTACAAGATATCATGGCTGAAGCTGGTATGCGCAATGATGGAAAAGTAACCCTTTATTCAGGTCAAACCGGTGAACCATACGATAACCCAATTAGTGTTGGTGTTATGTACATGATTAAATTAGACCACATGGTTGACGATAAATTACATGCAAGAAGTGTTGGACCATACACGCTCGTTACCCAACAACCTATGGGTGGTAAAGCACAAAATGGTGGACAACGTTTCGGAGAAATGGAAGTATGGGCACTTGAAGCATACGGTGCAGCATATGCATTACAAGAAATGTTGACTGTGAAGTCAGATGATATCATCGGTCGTAATAAAGTCTTTAGAGCTATTGTCGATGGCAAAAGCATACCAAACCCAAGCTTACCAGAAAGTTTCCGTGTCTTAACACGTGAATTACAATCACTAGGTATTTATGTTGAGTTAATCAATAAAGAAACTGGTGTGAATGAAGCAAATAAGAGTTTGGTCAACGAAGACAGTGAAGACTATATTTCAAAATATGGTTTTCAGTCGTAGAAAGTAGGGTGATTTGATGAGTCAAAAATTTACGCATTATAAAATTCGTTTGGCATCTCCAGAAGAGATTCGTGGATGGTCTTTCGGAGAAGTAAAAAAACATGAAACAATCAATTACCGGACGTTAAAGCCAGAAAAAGATGGATTATTCTGTGAAATTATCTTTGGACCAACCAAAGACTACCAATGTGCATGTAATAATAAATCAAAACGCACAAGCCATGTTGGGAAAAAATGTCCTCAATGTGGTGTTGAAATCACAGAAAGCAAAGTACGTCGTGAACGTATGGGTCATATTGAATTAGCTGCGCCAGTTGTACATACATGGTATTTACGCAATACCCCATCTCGCTTGGCAACTTTGCTTGATTTAAAAACAAAGAATTTAGAACAAGTTGTTTACCTGGCATCATACATTGTTGTAGATCCAGGCGATACCGACTTACAATATAAGCAAATCTTAAGTGAAGCCGAATATTCAATGAAATATATGGAATACGGTAGTCGCTTCAAAGCCTTAAGTGGTGCTGAAGCTGTTAAATACTTACTTAAAAAACTAGATCTTGAACGAGAAAGTTTAATCTTACGTAAAAACTTAAGTAGTGCATCAAAACAAAAACGTAAAAAAATCATTAAACGATTAAACGTTGTAGAAGCCTTCTTGAATTCTGATAATAAACCAGAATGGATGGTTTTAGAAGTTTTACCGGTTATACCACCAGATTTACGTCCGATGGTACAACTTGATGGTGGACGTTTCGCAACAACCGATTTAAATGATTTATATCGTCGTATTTTAAACCGTAATAATCGTTTAAAACGTCAATTTGAACAAGGCGCACCACACTTAATTACTAAAAATGAGAAACGGATGCTTCAAGAAAGTGTCGATGCCTTAATTGATAACTCGAAACGTGGTCGTAAAGTCGTTGAAAAGAATCGTCCATTAAAATCATTGAGTGACTTACTCCGTGGTAAACAAGGACGTTTCCGTCAAAACTTACTCGGTAAACGTGTTGATTACTCAGGTCGTAGTGTTATCGTTGTTGGACCAGATTTAGAAATGTATCAATGTGGATTACCAAAAGAAATGGCCTTAAACCTCTTTAAACCATTTGTTATTAAAGAGTTAATAGCACGCGAAATTGCGACTAACATTAAAGCTGCTAAAAAAGCTGTTGATAAAGTTGAGAACCCAGATGTGTGGAACGTATTAGAAGATGTTATTAAAGAACATCCAGTCATGTTAAACCGTGCACCAACGTTACATAGATTAGGGATTCAAGCGTTTGAACCAAAACTTGTGGAAGGGAAAGCAATCCGTCTTCACCCATTAGTAACCACTGCTTTTAATGCCGATTTTGATGGTGACCAGATGGCAGTCCATGTTCCTTTAAGTGAAGAAGCACAAGCAGAAGCACGTGTGCTTATGCTTGCCTCAAACAATATCTTAAATCCAAAAGATGGAAAACCAATTGTTACACCATCACAGGATATGGTACTTGGAAATTATTACCTTACCCTAGAAAAAGCTGGTGAGAAAGGTGAAGGACGCGTCTTTAGTGATTATGATGAAGCAGCCTTAGCATACGAAAACAACATGATCACTTTACATAGCCGTATTGCATTAAAAGGAAGTGCTTTAGGAAACGCACCAATTACCGAAGAACAACGTAATGGATACCTCATCACAACATTTGGTAAATTAACATTTAACTCAATTTTACCGAAAGAATTTGCTTATTTAAATGAACCAACACTTGAAAACTTACAAAAACAAGTAAACACAGAAACTGGTGAAGAACGTTACCATACACCGGATCGTTACTTTGTCCCAATGGGAACGAATGTTAAAGAGCATATCGCATCACAAGCGCTAGTGCCTCCATTTAAAAAAGGATTTTTATCTAATATCATTTCTGAAGTATTCTTAGTCTTTAAGATAAATGAGACATCAAAAATGTTAGATAAACTGAAAAACTTAGGATTTAAATACTCAACACAAGCGGGTATTACCGTTAGTGCGAGTGATGTTCAAGTGTATTCACATAAGAAAGAAGAAATTGACAAAGCGCAAGCGAAAGTTGATTACTTATATGAACAATACCATAACGGACTACTCACAGACTATGAACGTTATAAACTCGTTATTAAAGAATGGGCAGCCGTTAAAAATAGAATCCAAAAAGGATTAATGGAAGAACTTACCAATGACAATCACATCTTCATGATGAGTGACTCAGGTGCACGTGGTAATGCCTCTAACTTTACGCAGTTAGCCGGAATTCGTGGTAGTATGGCGAATACCAAGCGTGAGGGATTAAACAAGGCATACAATATCCGTGCCGGTATTAAATCAACAATCGAGTTACCTGTTAAGTCTTCATTTATTGAAGGATTAACGATGTCAGAGTTCTTTATCTCGACACATGGTGCGCGTAAAGGATCAACCGATACCGCACTCAAAACAGCCGATTCCGGTTACTTAACACGTCGCCTTGTAGATGTTAGTCAGGACTTAGTTGTGACAGAAGAAGACTGTGGTACTGATCGTGGAACAGAAGTCTTCGCGATTTCTGATACACACGGTAAACAAGACTTTAAAAATAAGATTGTTAACCGCTACGCTAGAAATACGGTTTATCACAGTAGAACACGTGATGTAATCGTTGAACAAGATACCATCATTACACCTGATATTGCCGATGAAATGATTCGTGCAAATATCAATAGTGTCGCTATTTATTATGACACACCAGCCGATGGTATGGTCATTGAAATGGACTTGATTGTACCATTTATTGATCGTTTAGTTGGCCGCTTTTCTTCGGAAACACGCTCTGATCCTGATACAGGTGAAATCCTTGTGAATAAAAATGAATATATTACTGAGGAAATTGCCCGTAGAATTATTCATGCAGGGATTTCAGAATTACGTATTAGAAGCGTCTTAACCTGTGCAAGTGAGCGTGGTGTCTGTAAAAAATGTTATGGTCAAAACTTATCAACCGGAGAACAAGTTGAAGTTGGAGAAAGTATTGGAACCATCGCAGCGCAATCAATTGGTGAACCAGGAACACAGTTAACCATGCGTACTTTCCATACGGGAGGTGTTGCCGGTGCCGATATTACCCAAGGTCTACCGCGTATTCAAGAATTATTTGAGGCAAGAACACCAAAAGGTAAAGCGATCATTAGTGAAATCAATGGTGTTGTAAAATCAAAGGAAATTGTCAACGGTCGCACAAAAGTCGTTGTGGCAAATGACAACCAAGAAATTGAATATATGACCAATACTGGAGACAGTGTTAGCGTTAATGAAGGTGAAGCATTATATGCTGGCCAAAAATTAACGGAAGGTAGTATTGATCCAAAACAACTGTTAAAAGCGACAGATGCTGAAACAGTACAACAATATCTATTAAAAGAAGTACAAAAAGTATACCGTGCCCAAAACATTGAAATCTCAGATAAACATATTGAGGTTATTATTCACCAAATGATGCGTCGTATCAACGTTATCTTAGAGGGTGACACAATGTTGTTACCAGGGGACCAAGTATCAATTAGAGAATTTAAAGAAGCCAACCGCAATGTCTTAATTGAAGGAAAATCACCTGCGATTGGACGTCCTGCGTTACTCGGGATTACCCGAGCAAGTTTACGTAGCGAATCGTTCTTAAGTGCAGCAAGTTTCCAAGAGACAACACGTGTCTTAACTGATGCGGCAATTCGTGCAAAAACAGATGACTTACTCGGATTAAAAGAGAATGTCATCATCGGTGGACTAATTCCTGCTGGTACAGGTATTCTAAGAGATACTGCATTTGATTATGAGAAACCAGAAGTCGAAGAGGAGTCAGCCTTAGAAGACCAACCATTTGATACATCAGATTTTAATTTTTAAGTTATAGAAGATGCCACATAGCGCTTAACGCTGTGTGGCATTATTTTTATTAAAAATGTATTTAAAAGACTTGTCACGAGGCAAGTTTATGGTATAATATATTTTGCATGCATCGCCGCTTTAGCTCAGCCCGGTAGAGCAATACCATGGTAAGGTAGAGGTCGTAGGTTCAAATCCTACATGCGGCACCATTTAATAAAAGTAGCGTTTATTCGACTAGAATAAACGCTTTTGATTAGCTTAATATAGCACCACACTCACGACAATAGACATCACTTGGTTGATTCACTTTGCCACAGTCACAGGTTTTAGCTTTGACGCTATCTAATTTAGCACCACATGATGAACAGACGTTTTCATCAGAGTCTACTTCATCGCCGCATTGTGGGCATTTTGGACGGTCATCTAAGTAATTTGAGGCAACACCCGTCACCACAATTGCTAAACCAGCATATAGTACATAACTACTTATTCCGGTAATCACACCACCTAACATAAAGACAATGATGTGGGGTAGAGGGTTAAACATCTCTGGTTCCGTAATTGTTGGATTAAACGAATCAGTTGGACTTGTCGGAAACTGATGATAAGTATCATTACCAAAGTTATTTACACTGTCGAATGCCCCTTTACCAAATCCAATAAATCCAAAAAGAATCATTGATATGCCAACAACGACACCAATACCACCAGCAAGCGATAAGATTTTTTTAATTTTCCTTGCTTCTTCAGAGTTAGTTGTGTGTTTGGCTTTGTAGAGTAGTTTTTTTTAAAAATTACCAGACATATTGTTTGTTGAATGGGTGGAAAAGCTGTTACCACTACTAGGTAACGAACTAGTTGATTGATGATTGAGTAAGGTATCAACGCTAATGTCTAAAACATTGGCAAGTGCTTGAACGTTATGAAGATCAGGTAATCCATCGCCCTGCTCCCACTTAGATATGGCTTGTCGTGATACACCAATTTCACTCGCAAGTTGGTCTTGAGTCATGTGTCGATGTTGTCGTAATGATTGAATAGGGCGTCCTATGTTATTCAAAGTCATCCCCTTTTTAATTATAGTTATCTTTTATATTGCAACTTATGATACAGTATTTAACAATAACCGATTTGTTGTCATTACGCAACGCTACGTTGCGCTTCAAATTTGGATTAAGAAAACAACGCAATATAGCGATATTTTAGAAATTTTAAAAAAAATACTGTTTAGGGTTGACACACCTGCATGTGTGAGATATAATATATACGCTATTAAATGAAAAAACATCAGGGTTTATCCTTATAAGCCCTAGTTTTTATGAAAAAAGTGAACCACCTGGATGCGTGGACATAAACATGAGAGGAGGAACCAATATGCCAACGATTAATCAGTTAGTAAGAAAAGGTAGAGAATCAAAAACTAAAAAAACAAAATCACCTCATTTAGGTATCAGTTGGAACTCAATCAAAAAAGAGTACTCAAAAGTGAACAGCCCACAAAAACGTGGGGTATGTACACGTGTTGCAACGATGACACCAAAAAAACCTAACTCTGCGTTACGTAAGTATGCGCGTGTGCGTTTAACAAATGGGATTGAAGTAACAGCATATATTCCTGGAATAGGACATAAATTACAAGAACATAGTGTTGTATTAATTCGTGGTGGACGGGTAAAAGATTTACCTGGTGTACGATATCATATCGTACGTGGAACACTCGATACAACTGGTGTTGAAGGACGCCGTCAAGGACGTTCAAAATACGGAACTAAAAAACCATAAATATCAATTAGTTTGAAAGGAGGAGACTAGTATGCCTCGTAAAGGTCATATATCGAAAAGAGATGTCTTACCTGATCCACTGTATAATTCTAAATTAGTTACTAAGTTAATTAATAATATTATGTTGGATGGTAAAAGAGGAACAGCTCAAAAAATTCTTTATGCAGCATTTAAGCGCGTAGAAGAAGTGACAAATCAACCACCAATTGAGGTGTTTGAAGAAGCATTAAACAATATTATGCCGACATTCGAAGTACGTTCAAGACGTATTGGTGGGCAAAACTATCAAGTACCATCTGAAGTAAGAAATGAGCGTAAATATACATTAGGACTTAGATGGTTAACGCAATATTCAAGATTAAGAAATGAAAAAACAATGGAAGAAAGGCTAGCGAAGGAAATTATTGATGCCAGTCAAGGAACAGGTGCGTCTGTTAAGAAAAAAGAAGACGTTCATAGAATGGCTGAAGCAAATAAAGCGTTCGCTCATTACCGTTGGTAGAAAGGAGATATCAGTATGGCACGTAAGTACAAATTAAGTCACACCAGAAATATCGGAATTATGGCGCATATTGATGCTGGAAAAACAACGGCTACTGAACGTATTTTATTCCACACAGGACGTATTCATAAAATTGGTGAAACACATGATGGTGCATCACAAATGGACTGGATGGAACAAGAACAAGAACGTGGAATCACGATAACATCTGCGGCAACAACAGCAGAATGGAAAAATCATCGTATTAATATCATTGATACCCCTGGTCACGTCGACTTCACAGTTGAAGTCTCTCGTTCACTACGAGTATTAGATGGTAGTGTTGCGTTACTTGATGCACAAGCTGGTGTTGAACCACAAACTGAAACTGTTTGGCGACAAGCAAATGATTACCGTGTACCACGGATCATCTTCGCCAACAAAATGGATAAAACAGGGGCAGACTTTGCCTTTAGTGTTAAATCAGTTGGGGATCGTTTAGGGGCAAATGCCGCTGCGATTCAATGGCCAATTGGTGCAGAAAATGATTTTAATGGGATTATCGATCTTGTTGAAATGAAAGCTTATGAGTTTGATGGACATTATTTAGAAGAAGCAAAGGAAATAGATATTCCTGCAGATTTAGAGGACACGGTTACTGAACGTCGTGAATTATTAATTGAAAAACTTGCTGATTTCAATGAAGATATCATGATGATGTATTTAGAAGGTGAAGATATTGATGCTGACTTATTAAAATCAGCGATTCGTCAAGCGACACTTGATGTTAAATTCTTTCCAGTAATGTGTGGTAGTGCATATAAAAACATGGGGGTTAAGTTATTACTTGATGCCGTGTTAGATTACTTACCAGCACCAACAGATGTCCCTCCAATTAAAGGAATAGATGCTGATGAAGAAGAGATTCGCATTAAAGCGGATGACGATGCTGAATTTGCAGCACTTGCCTTCAAAGTAGCAACTGATCCATATGTCGGGAAATTAACATTCTTCCGAGTGTATTCAGGAGTTCTAAATAAAGGATCTTACATTCGTAATGCCACTAAAGGAAATAAAGAACGTGTTGGGCGTTTATTACAAATGCATGCCAACAGCCGTGATGAAATTGAACAAGTATATGCAGGAGATATTGCTGCTGCTGTCGGACTTAAAGATACGTCTACAGGAGATACATTATGTTCAACTGATTCACATATCATCTTAGAAAAGATGGTATTCCCAGAACCTGTTATCAGTGTTGCGATTGAACCAAATAGTCGCGCCGATCAAGATAAAATGGGTGTTGCCTTAAATAAATTAGCTGAAGAAGATCCAACATTTAGAACATATACTGATGATGAAACAGGACAAACGATTATCGCTGGTATGGGTGAATTACACTTAGATATCATTGTTGATCGTATGAAACGTGAATTCAAAGTAGAAGCTCAAGTTGGAGCACCTCAGGTTAGTTATCGTGAAACATTCACGAAAGAAGCAGAAGTTGAAGGGAAATTCGTACGTCAGTCAGGTGGACGTGGACAATATGGACACGTTTGGATCAAGTTTGAACCAAACCCTGAAAAAGGTTACGAATTTGTCGATAAAATTGTTGGCGGTAAAGTTCCTAGAGAATATATTCCAGTTGTCGATAAGGGATTGCAGGAGTCACTTGAAGGTGGTGTCTTAGCAGGATATCCATTAATCGACATCAAAGCGACATTATTTGATGGATCATACCATGATGTTGACTCGAGTGAGATGGCCTTTAAAGTAGCCGCTAATATGGCGCTTAAAAAAGCCAAAGATGCATCAAAAGCAATTTTATTAGAACCAATGATGAGTGTAGATGTTATTGTTCCTGAAGAATATATGGGGAACGTTATAGGTGACATTACATCCCGTCGTGGTCAAATCGAGGGACAAGAGAAACGTGGAAATGCACAACAAATCCGATCTAAAGTCCCACTCGCAGAAATGTTTGGTTACGCAACTAGTTTGCGTTCTAATACACAGGGTCGTGGAAACTATACAATGCAATTCTCGCATTATGCGCCATGTCCAAAGTCAATTGCTGAAGAAGTTGTTGAAAAGCGTAACGGTTAATTGACTTAAAACTTGCATTATCGTTGATAATGCGATAAAATAACTTTGGAAAATAACAATTCTATTCAAGAAAAAATAAGGAGGAAACTGTAAAATGGCTAAAGAAAAATTTGTCCGCAATAAACCGCATATGAATATCGGTACAGTTGGACACGTAGACCATGGAAAAACTACATTAACAGCTGCTATCGCAACTGTATTATCAAAAAGAGGAATCGGAGATACAAAAGCGTCAGATTACGCTTCAATTGACAACGCTCCAGAGGAACGTGAAAGAGGAATTACAATCAATAGTGCACACATCGAGTACTCTACTGACAAGCGTCACTATGCACACGTTGACTGTCCAGGGCATGCCGATTATGTTAAAAACATGATCACTGGTGCTGCACAAATGGACGGGGCTATCTTAGTTGTATCTGCTGCAGATGGAGCTATGCCTCAAACACGTGAACATATCTTACTTGCTCGCCAAGTTGGTGTACCTAAATTAATCGTATTCATGAATAAAACTGATATGGTTGATGATGAAGAATTATTAGAATTAGTTGAAATGGAAATCCGTGAATTATTAGACGAGTACGATTTCCCTGGAGACGACATTCCTGTTGTAATGGGATCTGCATTAAAAGCTCTTGAAGGAGACGAAGAACACGAAGAAAAAATCATCGAATTAATGGAACAGGTTGATGAGTACTTCGAAGATCCTGTTCGTGAAACAGATAAACCATTCATGATGCCTGTTGAAGATGTATTCAGTATTACTGGACGTGGAACAGTAGCTACTGGTCGTGTAGACCGTGGAACTGTTAAAGTTGGAGATGCTGTTGAAATCGTAGGTATTAAAGATACAACTAAATCAGTTGTAACAGGTGTTGAAATGTTCCGTAAATTATTAGACCAAGCAGAAGCTGGAGACAACATTGGTGTCTTACTTCGTGGTGTTAACCGTGAAGACATCCAACGTGGTCAAGTAGTCGCTAAACCTGGTAGTGTAACACCACATACTAAGTTTGAAGGTCAAGTTTACGTATTAAGTAAAGAAGAAGGTGGACGTCATACACCATTCTTCAGTAACTATCGTCCACAATTCTACTTCAGAACAACTGACGTAACTGGTGTTATTGAATTACCTGAAGGTGTTGAAATGGTTATGCCTGGTGACGACGTAACAATGGTTGTAGACTTAATTCACCCAATCGCTTTAGAACAAGGTACTAAGTTCTCAATCCGTGAAGGTGGACGCACAGTTGGTGCTGGAAACGTAAGTAAAATTATTGAATAATTATAATTCATACATTTAAAAAGAGACTTCGGTCTCTTTTTTTCACGTAAATTCCATATCTTTTTATGGAATATTTGTTATAATGTTCATAGGTGATAATAATGTTAATAGATACACACGTACATTTAAACGCAGATGAATTTGATGGAAAAGAAGCAGCGATTATTGAACGTGCACAAGCAGCAGGCGTAGAAAAATTGATTGTCATTGGTTTTGATCACAAAACTAATGAAAAAGCGATTACTTTAGCAGAACAATATGATTTTATCTATGCGACAGTTGGATTTCATCCAACTATTGCAAAAGAGATCAATGATAATGATTTTGTTATTTTAGATGAACTTTTAGCACATGATAAAGTCGTTGGTATAGGAGAGTGCGGGCTTGACTTTTATTGGGACAATAATCATATCGATGATCAAGTAGAAGTGTTCAAGGAACAGATCAAGCGCTCTATAAAACTAAATAAACCGTTGATTATTCACATGCGAGATGCCAGTGAAGCAACCTATAATGTACTCAGTGAGTATGATCATATAAAAGGCGTTATGCATTGTTATAGTGGTAGTGCTGAAATGGCTGATAAATTTCTCGATTTAGGTTTGCATATATCGCTTGGGGGCCCAGTAACGTTTAAAAATGCGAAAACACCAAAGGAAGTCGCAAAGATGGTACCCCTTAATCGTTTATTAGTTGAGACAGATTCCCCATATTTATCGCCACATCCATATCGTGGTAAACGGAATGAGCCGGCACGCGTGAAACTTGTTGCAGAACAAATAGCAGATTTACGCGATATGTCGTTTAAAGATATTGCACAAACAACAACGCAAAATGCGATGACATTATTTAATCTTAAGGAGTGATGACGTTGAAAAGAAACTTATATGTAATAATCCTAGTCCTTGTCTTATCATTATCTGCCTGTGTGCCAGTTTATGAAGACCCCGGTGATGATGTTATTGACACGGCTTATACAGAAGAAGAACTTATCGGAATAATTGAAGAATTATTACCAGAAGCTGAAACCAATACGACTTACACACTTGAAGAATTTGAAAGTTCTGTTAAATCAATGATAGGTGATATTCACGACGGTGTTGTCGGGATTGTTAATGAAAGTTCATTGGGATACGGAACGGGCAGTGGAGTCGTATATAAGCATATTGATAATATGTATTATGTTGTAACAAATGAACACGTTGTTGCTGAGTATGATACATTGACCATTGTGTATGAACGCAATGGATTACTGTTTGAAGTAGTAAACGATAATATTAATATTTTGGGTATGGACCCGGTTACGGATTTAGCTGTTTTAACGTTTACCTCTAGTGAAGAATTTCCGGTGATACCATTAGCTGATAGCTATGATGTTGAAATTGGTCAATTTGCATTTGCGATCGGAAATCCGCTTGGTTTTGAGTATTATGGTACCGTAACTATGGGAGTCATTAGTGGACTAGCAAGATATGTTCAAAATGGAGATTTTGATGCAACCCTTTTACAACATGATGCGGCGATTAGCCCGGGTAATAGTGGAGGCGCTTTGGTAAATATTAATGGTGAGTTAATAGGTATTAATAATATGAAACTTGTCACTGATAATGTGAGTAATATCGGATTTGCGATTCCATCTAATACAGTCGCAAGAATTATTGAAGACTTAGAAGATGATGGTATTATTACAAGACCTTACTTAGGTATTAGCACCTATGCACAAGTTAATGCTTGTGGCTTAGACTACGGTGTCTGTGCTACAATTGCGCCTGGTGGCGCCGCGGACGAAGCAGGACTAGAAGATGGTGATGTGATTATTGGATATAAAACAGCCGATATGGATGACTTCTTATACATTTATAACTTTAATGATTTAAAAGAAGCCATTTTAAATTCAAGTGTTGGTGACACCGTGATTTTAAAATATATTCGCAATGGTAGTGAGTACATCAGTGATTCCGCAACACTCAATGTGCATCCGGATGATCAATAAAAAAGTCATATTAAAAGCAATTCTTTAGTAAAATTTAGAATTGCTTTTTTTAATTTATTTTAATATGAAACTATCGTAATGCGCTTATCGATAGGGATAACGCTTTTGTATAATAATTATAAAGAGTATTTGAAATCATAAAAATAATTGATTTATCGCTTTAAATAGCCATAGTTTATCATTTAAAAAAACTCAAAAAAAGCCTTTACATTACTAAGTTTAAGTGATAAACCATGTTTGAAAGCGTTAACGTTTTTTCATTTCTATGCAATATTTCGTGGTGTGTAATTGTCGATTTTTAGAAAGTCTTGAATAAGCAAATGGGCTAATCCGATGACGTTGGTTTTTGCACGGTATTTTGAGGTCGTCAAAATGTCTAAGTTCATTATTTGAGAATGAAGATTGTTTTTAATTAATGAAATACTTTCTGAGATATTTTGGACAATAACACTATTGATAATGATTGCTTTAGGATTAAGCATTTGTGATATATTGTTGACTGTAATACTGACGTTTTCAATAAACTCGCTATATACTTTCATTGCATAAGGATCTTTGAGTTTATAACGTTGTATGAGTTCATCTAAATCGACAATGACGCCTGTTAATTGATGGTAACGATTAATAATTGCGGAATCTTTAAGATAGGTTTCTAGGCATCCATTATTACCACAAACACAAGGATTACCACCTGGATGAATTATGGTATGGCCAATTTCACCGGCGAAACCATCCTCACCAGTATAGAGTGTATTGTTAATAACTATGCCCATACCGACACCAACACCGATATTGAGCGTTATAAGATTATGGTGATCAGGATATACGGTGTTCTCACCTAAAGCAGAGATATTTGCTTCATTTTCAACATAGGTATCAAGACCAGTATAGTCTTCAATGATTGTTTTAAGCTCAATATTTTTCCAAGAAGTAAATGGAGCAAATTTAATACGATGATTTTTATCGATAATACCATAAACACCAATTCCGATTCCAATAATACCGTAGGTAGAATCGAATGTATTATCTTTTAATTCATCAATGGTTTTTAAAAGTTCTTCAAGATAAGGACTGAAATTTGGATTTGAAATTGGGTGCTTAATTTCAAACAGCATTTCACCATATAGATTGGTTATAACACCGTAAATCTGAGTAGTCTGGAGATCAAGACTTAAAATACGTCCTGCATTCTTGTTTAAGGCTATGACCTTAGCGCTGCGGCCACTTGTTTTGATACTTTTATCGGTCTTAATCACGATTTGTTTTTTAATTAATCCTTGTATGATAGATGATATTGTCGCCTTATTTAATGTCGTTAATCGTGCGAGTTCAATTCGTGTAGTTTCCTTTAATTCAACAAGCTTTTCAACAACTAGTTTCGTGTTTTCCGCTTTGATAGATTTCGAATTAGAGGTTTTCATTTATAACACACCCTTTCAAATTACAACTTAAATTATAAAGTATAAAAAATAAATTAGCAAATAGAAATAAAAAGTGAAAAGGAGAAAAGACATGAAATACTTTGAAAATGTAGATAAAATTAAATATGAAGGACCAAAAAGTTTAAATCCGTTTGCCTTCAAATTCTATAATCCTGAAGAAGAGATTTTAGGAAAACCTATGAAAGATCATTTGAAATTCTCAATGGCTTATTGGCATACGTTTACTGGGATGGGCGAAGACCCATTCGGCGAGGGTACGATGATTCGTCCATGGGATGAGGGTCTTAGTGGTATGGAACAAGCCAAAGCGCGCGTTAAAGTAGCATTTGAATTTATGGAAAAACTTGGATTAGAGTATTTTTGTTTCCATGATCGCGATATAGCACCTGAGGGAGAAACATTAGAAGAAACCAATAAAAACCTTGATGAGATCGCAGATCTCATTGAATCAGAAATGAAGCGTACAGGCATTAAACTGTTATGGGGAACAGCGAATGCGTTTTCTAACCCACGCTACGTTAATGGTGCAGGGACGAGTCCAAATGCAGATATTTTTGCCTTTGCCGCGGCGCAAATCAAAAAAGCTATGGAAATCACTCATCGCTTAGGTGGCGCAGGGTATGTGTTTTGGGGCGGACGTGAAGGATATGAAACTTTATTAAATACCAATATGAAATTAGAACAAGACAACTTTGCACGCTTATTACATATGGCAGTTGATTATGCTAAAGAAATTGGATTTAATGGACAATTCTATATCGAACCGAAACCAAAAGAACCAACAAAACACCAGTATGATTTTGATGGTGCAACTGTTGTGTCGTTTTTAAGAAAATATGATTTAGATAAACACTTCAAACTAAATATAGAAACCAACCACGCGACCTTAGCTATGCATACCATGCAACATGAGTTACGTTTCGCCGCAGACAATGATATGCTAGGTAGTGTTGATGCCAATCAAGGAGATTTACTGTTAGGTTGGGATACCGATCAATTTCCGACCAATATTTATGATACAACATTAACAATGTATGAAATTTTACGTGCGGGTGGATTAAAAACAGGAGGACTTAATTTTGATGCAAAAGTACGTCGTCCATCATTCATTAAAGAAGATTTAATGATTGCTCATATTGTCGGGATGGATACCTACGCTGCTGGATTGCGTGTCGCAGCTAAGCTACATGAAGATGGTGTATTAGAAGATAATCTATCGCAACGCTATCGGTCATATAATGCAGGTATTGGTAAGAAAATTGTAAACAATGAAGTTGGATTCAAAGAATTAGAAACATATGTTATGGACAAAAAGGAACTTGAACCAAATGAACCTGGTAAACAAGAATTGCTTGAATCAATATTAAACCAATATATCTTAGGGTAGATTAGAATGTTTATTGGAGTCGATTTAGGAACATCAGGGGTCAAAGTCATTCTCACTAATAATAAGGGCGAGGTTATCAATACCGCAAAACGCTCTTATGACTTAATCATTCCAAAAGCATCTTGGATTGAGCAAGATCCAAATGCATGGTTAAAACAAACCTTAGAAGCTTTGAAAGAAGTTGTTGTTGGATATGAGAATGATATTCAAGGTATGAGTTTTTCTGGTCAAATGCATGGCCTAGTATTACTGGATGAGAATGATAAGGTATTGAGAAACGCATTACTTTGGAATGATCAAAGAACTATAAATCAAGTAGAATATTTAAACCAAACTGTTGGTAAAGATTCACTCCTTAAATATACAGGTAACATTGCTTTAACTGGTTTGACAGCTCCAAAAATATTATGGGTAAAAGAACACGAACCAGATATTTTTGACAAAATCAGTAAAATAATGTTGCCTAAGGATTTTCTAGTGTATAAGTTATCTGGCGCATTTGCAAGTGATGTATCGGACTTATCAGGAACCCTTTACTTTAACCCAGAGAAACGCGATTATAGTCCTGAGATGCTAGATATTCTTGATATCACACGTGATATGTTGCCAAGTGTTCATGAAAGTTTTGATGTCGTTGGTACGATGAATGACGACATTAAAAACATCCTGAATATTACACAAGATGTTCATATTATAGTTGGTGGCGGTGACCAAGCAGTTGGCGCTGTCGGTGTCGGTGTCGTTGGTGATGGTGAATGTAGTTTAAGTTTAGGCACAAGTGGTGTTATATTTGTCTCAAGCAACACATTCAAGATTGATCATAAAAGCTATTTACAATCTTATGCCCATGCGAATGGGAATTATCATATGATGGCCGTTATGTTAAATGCGGCAGGTGCGATAAAATGGTGGAACAATGCTATTTTTAATACCGATGATTTTGAAGCCTATTATAAACAAGTTGTTCATAGTAAACCAGACAATGACATTTACTTTTTACCATATTTAACTGGCGAACGGGCTCCAATAAATGATCCGTATGCAAAAGGTGTATTTTATGGACTAGGCGTTCATCATACCAAAGAAGATATGGATAGAGCTGTTGTTGAAGGCGTTACCTTTGCCTTAAGAGATTCTTTCACATTAATACAAGATTTAGGTGTTGATATTAAGCGTGTTCGATTAACTGGTGGTGGCGCTAAAAGTGATGTGTGGGCACAAATGATTAGTGATGTCTTTAATGTAGAAGTAGCCAAAATTACATCAGAAGAAGGACCAGCACTTGGTGCAGCAATCTTAGCAATGGTTGGCTGTAAAGAATATCCGACAGTACAATCAGCATGTAAACAACTTGTTACATTAGGTAAAGAATTTACGCCAAACACATCGAATGTCAATGCGTATAATAAGAAATATAATAAATTCGTTCAATTATATCCAACACTTAAAGCGTTATTCAAATCGTTTTAAGTTAGGATAAATTTGACATAAATATGAGGTGATTCAGTTGAAACAAGATGATTTGTTAGTGATGAAATATATCACTAAAACTTTCCCTGGCGTGAAAGCGCTTGATGAGGTAAACATTAATGTAAAACGTGGTGAAATTCACTTTATCGTTGGGGAAAACGGAGCAGGAAAATCAACCTTAATGAAAGTATTAAGCGGTATTTATCCATATGGAAGCTATAGTGGTGACATCATCTTTGATGGGGAAGTAAAACATTTTCATAATATTAAGCAGTCTGTGAGTGATGGAATTGTCATTATCAATCAGGAATTGGCATTATTCCCGAATTTAACAGTTTATGAAAATATATTTGTTGGCCATGAAATCAATAAAGCGTATGTTATGGACTGGGATAAAACAAAAAAGGAAGCGGTTAAATACTTAAATATGGTAGGACTTAAAGTAGACATCCACCGTATGGTAGGAAGTTTAGGTGTTGGGAAACAACAGCTAATCGAGATTGCTAAAGCATTAAGTCAAAACGTAAAGTTATTGATTCTAGATGAACCGACTGCCGCATTAAATGAAAATGATAGTGAAAATCTACTGAATTTATTGGTTGAATTGAAAGAACAAGGAATCACATCAATTATGATTTCACATAAGTTAAAAGAAGTAGAAGCTATTGCGGATTCACTAACGGTACTTAGGGATGGAAAAACAATTGTACGGATAAAAAAAGAAGATATTAATGAACAAGAGATTATACGTAATATGGTTGGACGTGAAATTGAGGATATTTTCCCTAAGCGACCAAAGTATGAGGGTGGTGAAACCGTTCTTGAAACCGTTCATTTAAATGCTTATAACCATAACGTAAATCGCTATATTGTTAATGATGCAAACATTAAGTTACGTAAAGGTGAAGTCGTGGGACTTGCTGGTTTAATGGGCGCTGGAAGAACAGAGTTAGCACACTGTATTTTTGGTAATCCTGACAAATTTAAAGTCAGTGGTCGTATCTTAGTTCATGGAAAAGGTGTTGAACTAAGACATCCAAATGATGCGATTAAACAAGGGATTGCTTATGTGTCAGAAGACCGAAAGCAAGATGGCTTAATATTAAATAATACCATTTCCCAAAATATTACAATTTCTGACTTAAAGAAAATATCTAAATCAGGTGTTATTGATTTCTTTAAGCAAAATGAATATGCTGAAAAATATGTTAAAGAAATTGATATTAGAACCCCATCTATATTGCAAGCTGTCAATAATCTAAGTGGTGGTAATCAACAAAAAGTACAGGTTGCAAAATGGTTATTTGCTAACCCTAAGATATTAATTTTAGATGAACCAACACGGGGAATTGATGTTGGTGCAAAATATGAAATATACACAATTATTAACGATTTAGTTGCACAAGGTATGAGTATTTTAATCATTTCTTCTGAACTTCCAGAAATATTAGGAATGTGCGATCGTATATACGTTATCGCTGAAGGATTACAAACAGCAGAGTTTAATATACAAGACGCCACAGCAGAAAAAATAATGGAAAGTGCAACGGTTTAGGAGGAAATTATGAATACGATAAAAAAAATATTTTGGATAATTTATAAGTACATGTTAACACTGTTATCAATGATAAGAACCAATATACGTGACTATGGTATGTTTATTGCACTCTTTGTTATTTTCATCACATTTAGTTTTATGACAGATTGGATATTCTTAGGAGCAATTAACTTTACCAACCTTTTAAATCAAACCGCTTATGTAAGCGTTTTGGCCGTTGGGATGACGTTAGTTATTGTTACTCGCCAGATTGATTTATCTGTTGGATTCATAGGAGCCTTCTTAGGAGCCTATGTCGTTGTTGGTGTTGAAAATTTAGGACAACCTGTATGGTTAGCGCTACTCGGTGCATTAGTGATAACGGTTATCGTAGGAGCAGGAAAGGGTATTCTTGTTGCAAAGATCAAAGTGCCTGCATTTGTTGTGACATTAGCCGGAATGTTCATCTTTAAGGGATTGTTGATGTTTAGAACGAATAACCGTACTATCCCAACAACACATAGTTTTTTTAAAAACCTTGGAGTTGGATATTTACCAACATATACTGTCGGTGGGTTTGATATCATCACCATAGTCGTTGGTGTCTTAGGGATACTGCTACTGTTAATTGGCGGGATCAACACAAGACGTAAAAATAAGCAACTGAATATCCCAAATGAAAAACTTGAACTATTTGTGACAAAAATGCTCGTTATGATTTTCATTTTAGGATATTTAATTTTCACATTCGCTTCGTTTAGAGGAATATCATATCTCTTATTAGTCACAGTAGTAGTCGTTGTTTTGTATCATTTTATGACAACAAAAACGACATTAGGACGACGTATTTATGCTGTAGGTGGTAATCCAGATGCCGCAGAATTATCAGGAATTAGTGTTGAGAGAATATTAGTTATTGTCTTTATATCTATGGGTATTTTAGCTTTAATTTCTGGGGTTATGTACGCATCTCGTCTTCAAAACACATCACCAAACCATGGACCATTCTGGGAGTTATATGCCATTGCTGCAGCCTTCATTGGTGGAACTAGTGCGGCTGGTGGTGTTGGTAAAGTGATTAATGCCGTTATCGGGTCTGTCGTCATCATGGCATTGAGAAATGGTATGGCATTAGCTGGTGTAGATGCAAACTTAGAGCCGATTATTCTTGGCTCAGTATTATTGCTCGCTGTTATCTTTGATATCTTCACACGTAATGTTCTACCAATTGATTACGTCGGTATTCATTATGCGAAAAAAGCTTATAAAGATGAATTAGTCGAAGCAAAACAAGCATTCAAAGAAGCGAAAAACAATTTGAAAAAAGCTAAAAAAGAAGACAGAGAAGATACGATTGAATACGAATATGCATTTACTAATGCACAAGGTAAATTAAACAAGATTCAAGAGAAGATTAGAGCCGCAAAAGAAGAAGATTTTGTAAATAATTAATGGTTATTGGTACTTATTTAAGTACTCTATAATAAAAACAAAAAAAGGAGAGAAAAATGAGAAAGATTATTAGTTTATTATTAGTTGCTGTATTCACCGTTTCTTTAGCAGCATGTGGTAGTTCAACCATTAAAATTGGTGTCGTATTACCTGATGCATCTGAAGAAAGATGGGCAAACCAAGATGGTGCCTTCTTTGAAGAAGAATTAGAAGCACTTGGTGAAGGATACGAGTATGAGATTTTATTTAGTGAAGGAAACGAAGCTAAAGAGAAAACAAATGTTGAAGCATTAATTGCTAAAGGTGCAGAAGTTATTATCTTAACTGCTGAAGGTTCTGGAGCTGGAGCTGTTCAAGCAGCACACGAAGCTGGGGTTATCTTAATCGCACATGACCGTATGGCAAAATCTGCAGATGATCATGCTGATTATTATACAACTTTCAATAGTTGGAATGTTGGTAAAGCAATGGGTGCTCACTTAGTTGAAGAATCAAATAATGAAGGATGTACTTCAACTTCAAAATGTGATTTAGCTATCTTTGCTGGTCGTACTGCTGACTGGCCTAATGCAACGTACTTCTTTGGTGGGGCTATGGAAGAATTGGTTCCTGTAATGGACAGATTCAACATTATCAATGTTACTGATGACTTTAGTGACCTTGCAAAACCTACTGAAACTGACTTTGACAAAGATGCATTACAAGCTGCTATGAACTCAGTTGACACTGACTGGAATGCTGAAACAGCTGCTACAAAAGCTGCTGCTGTTGTTGCTAACTTAGGTAGCGCAGACAAATCTGATGAACCAGTATTCGTCCTTGCACCTAACGATGATACATCAACTGCAATCCGTCAAGAGTTCGCAAAAATGGCAAACCCTTATGGAACATACTACACAACTGGACAAGATGCTGCTGATATTACATTAGCGTCATTAATGGGTGACGAAGTAAAAGGTAAAGGAACTCAAACAATGACAGTCTTCAAAGACGTATCTAAATTAGTTGCTGATAGTGTTGCTATCGCGAAAAACGTTGTTGATGGTGTCGATGGATTAGAAGGATTAAACTCAGGACCTTCAATTGATGGTGCAAAAACAGCTTACTCACCAATCGATGTATTAACAATTGATAACAAACAAAAGACTTATGACTTAATCTTTGCTACAGGATACAAAAACAAGGAATCAGATGTATTTAGTAATATTGACTTTAGTCAATATGAATAATAATATTGAATAACCCTCTTATTTTGTTAAAGGCACCCTTTTAAAGGGTGTCTTTTCAATTGTAATAGGTCTCATAAATAACAATCAAATTGCATTTGCGAACGTGATAAACTATAATATAGATAATGATAATAATGACTAAAATGGAGTGAGATAATGTATCCTTATATGTTACCACAGGTGTTTGGCAATGCCATCCCGTTATATGATATATTCATATTGATTGGGGTTTTTTCCATGCTGTTTTATGTTTCAAAACGGTTCGAAAAACGGGATAATATCAGTGTTAAAATTACCAATAAATTACTTTTATTTATAAGTATCAGTCTGATTTTTGCCTTAGGATCATCCTATATTATTGATGGGCTTTTCCATTCGATTCAAGCTGGTGAACCTGATTTTGAGTCAATTTCTTTTCTGGGCGGACTTATCGGTGGCATAGGGTGTTTTATTGTATTACTTAAACTCTTCTTGAAAGAAGAGAGCATTCAGTATCGATCTATTTTTGGTACTGTATTAACGGGCGTGGTATTAGCTCATGCATTTGGTAGAATCGGCTGCTTTTTAGCAGGGTGTTGCTATGGTGTGCCAACAGACTCTTTGTTAGGGGTGACTTTTCCTTATGGAGATGCCCATGAAACATATGAGGGCTTAGCAGTCTATCCAACACAATTATTCGAGTCACTCTTCTTGTTTAGCTTGTTTATCGTATTGGATCGTGCGAAATGGATACGGGGATATGAGATTGAAGGATATTTGTTTGGCTATGGTATTTGGCGGATTTTGATTGAGTTTATTAGAGGTGATGACCGTGGGTCGTTTTTATCTCTTGTATCAACAACGTATAATACTTACCCAACCCCATCACAGTTCATGAGTTTATTAATGGTAATATTAGGTGTGTTTATACTTTATTCACATAAACAAAAACGAAAGAGGGAGACAGTCTATGAAGAGACTCAATAACTATCGATCAATTCATTTGTTAGCTTGTATGACGCTTATATTTCTTCTAGTATGGATTGTTGCTGGCTTGTTTAGGTTATTCCCATCGGATGTCATTACAAGTTTCCGAACAACTTCCTTACGGTTTTTCTTGGCAACGATATTCATTTATGGTCTTTATTTGAAGGGATATCCTGTTTTTCATATGGAGAAAAAATCACTTTATTCTACAGGGTGGTTAATCATCCCAGCGTTCATTGTTTCTTTGAATAATTTTCCTTGGCATGTACTATATAATGGCTCACTAAACTTGAATGTTGGCTTAGGTGTAGTGGTGTTATTCTTTATTGAATGTCTCAGTATTGGTATCTTTGAAGAAGTCTTATTTCGGTATGTAATTTTTGTGATTATTATGCAGCTGCTTACAATAAATAAAAAGAATGTTTTTCTCGGTATGGTATTATCTTCAGTGCTTTTTGGATTATTTCATTTGATTAATTTATTCGCAGGTGCAGGTGTTGGTGAAACACTCCAACAAGTTGGCTATACGACCCTACTTGGACTGCTCTGGTCAATGACATTATTTTTAACCCAAAATATTTGGGTTCCTATTTTGCTGCACACCATATATAATTTCGTTGGTGTATTATATTTTAGATATGGTTCTGTTTCAACACGCTTTGACCTGTTTACAATAATCGTGACAATAATCGTTGCTGTTATCACAACAATCTTTTATGTAAAACAGTTTAAATCGATGTCATTAGATACGGTAGAAACTCTCATTAATCCTTAAGGGTATTCAATAAGGAGTGACATACATGCGATTCCATAATAAAACGGCAATTTTAAAAGTAATAGATAACAACGATGAACAGGCGGCTATATCAAAAACAACCCATCTGGCCATTGGTGCTCACCAAGATGATCTTGAAATTATGGCTTATCACGGCATAGCGACCTGCTATCAAGCTGATGATAAGTTCTTTACGGGTGTGACCGTCACATCGGGTAGTGGGAGTATCCGAAACGAATCTTTTCAAACACTAACTGAACAAGAAATAGTCCAACGCCGCAATGAAGAACAGTTAGAGGCAGCTAGAGTCGGTAAGTACAACAGCATTGCGTTGCTAAATTATCCGAGTAGCGCTGTGAAAACTATCCATTCAGATATTGAAGACGACTTATATAATATCTTAACTCTTACAACACCTGATATTATTTATACCCATAACTTAGCCGATAAACATACCACGCATGTTGGTGTCGCTGTGCAAGTCATTAATGCGATTAGACGACTTCCTAAAAATAAAAGGCCACGCGAAATATATGGATGTGAAGTGTGGCGTGCTTTAGATTGGATGGGGAAAGATAAGGTCAAACTGGATATCTCAAATTATCCTCAGTTATCTGAACACTTGTTACGTGTTTACACCTCACAACTTGAAAGTGGTAAAGACTATGTAAATGCTACTATTGGTAGACGTATTGCAAATGCGACGTTTGATGAAACACATCAAAGTGATCGTGTTAAAAGAGCAACCTATGCAATGGATTTAATGCCATTAGTTCGTGGTGAAAAGACGTCTATTAAGATGTTTATCCAACAGTATTTGAAAGCCTTTGAAGATGATTTAATGCACATAATAGATATTTATGAAAAATGAGCTAGTTAATAGCTCTTTTTTTACGTGTATAAAGGAAATAGAATTTAATCATGATATTACTTTACATGAGCATATAATAATGATAATATATACCTATAAACAAAAGTTTGTTAATAAACAAAAGTTATGAGGTTGTACTATGTCATTAAATAATAATGAAGAAAAAATCCTTAAACTATTGCGTGATAATCCATATTTATCACAAAAAGAACTCGCAAGTGAGCTGGGCTTATCAAGACCAGCTGTGGCTAATCTTATTTCTGGGTTAACACAAAATGGCTATATTCTAGGGAAACCATACGTCTTAAAAACAAAAGAATATATTACCTGTATAGGTGGTGCTAATGTTGATTATGGATTTAAATTACACAATGATCTTGTCATGAAAACATCGAATCCAGTCTCAGAAAGTTCGTCTTATGGCGGTGTCGTTAGAAATGTTGCTGAGAACTTATCACGATTAAATGAAGATGTTGCCTTAATGACATTAATAGGGCAAGATAGTACCGGTGAACAACTTATTAATGATATGAAACATTTCATGAATGTAGATGCTATTGAACGCTTAGAAGGTAAAAGTACAGGGAGCTATTATGCAGTGTTAAACACATCGGGAAGTATGGCAGTGGGCTTCGCAAACATGGCAATATATAACAATATGGATCGTGATTGGATTATTCGACATAAAAAACAGTTACATCAAAGTAAGTGGCTAATTGCTGACATGAATATGACAAAGGAAGCTCTAGAAGCATTAATTGAATTTTCTAATACACACGATAAACCGTTAGCTATTGTTGGTGTATCAAGTCCTAAAATGAGTCATTTGCCGAATGATTTAAAAGGTGTTAAGGTACTCATCACTAATCGTGACGAAGCGTTAACATATTTTAATAAAGATGATGATGCAACGCAGGACTTAGTGCAACTATGGTTAGATAAAGGTATAACAAATGTTGTCATTACTCAGGGAGAAAAAGGTGCTTATTATGGCAATGCTAAAGGAATACATCACCAGCCAGCACGCTCAATTAATAATCATGAAATCAAGGATGTGACTGGCGCAGGAGATGCATTTAGTGCTGCAACAATTTACGGATTAATAAATAACATGTCTCTTGAGAAAAGCACTCAATATGGAACAGTTAGTGCAGCACTAACTATACAGACACTTGATGCTGTTAATAAAAATCTATCTAAGAAACGTATTGAAAAGGAGTTTGATACAAATGACACACAATAAAGAAACGTATTTAGATATCTTACCAGAGGTAAAAAAAGCTATCGACAATAACCAACCTGTTGTCGCATTAGAATCCACAATCATTTCTCATGGAATGCCTTATCCAGATAATGTAAAGATGGCTAAGAAAGTCGAATCAATCATTAGAGAAGAAGGTGCTATTCCAGCTACCATTGCAATCATGAATGGAAAAATTAAGATAGGATTAACTGAAGATGATTTAGAAACATTAGCAAAAGCTGAACACGTTACAAAAGTGTCCAGACGTGACTTCGCAACAGTTATTACCAAAAAAGGACTCGGTGCAACAACAGTTGCGTCAACTATGATGTGTGCTGAAAAAGCTGGAATTAAATTCTTTGTCACAGGAGGTATTGGTGGGGTCCATCGTGGATATGAAGAAACAATGGATGTCTCAGCGGACTTAGAAGAGTTATCAAAAACAAATGTTACAGTCATATGTGCAGGCGCAAAAGCTATTTTAGATTTACCTAGAACGATGGAGTATCTTGAAACAAAAGGGGTCCCAGTTGTGGGCTATCAAACAGACATACTACCCGCCTTTTACACGAGAGAATCTGATATCAACTTACGTTTAAAGGCTGATACAGTAAGTGAAATAGCAAACATGGTACACACTAAAGAGCAGTTAAATTTATCAGGTGGCGTCTTAGTTGCTAACCCGATTCAACAATCTGATTCTTTAGATCATACCTACATGAACCGGGTTATAGAAGAAGCATTAACCGCTAGTAAAGAGCAACATATTGAAGGAAAAGATGTAACGCCATTCTTGCTTGATTACATTGTTAAAGCGACTGATGGCAAAAGTCTTCAAGCCAATCTGGCACTCGTCTATAACAATGCAAGAGTTGGTGCAAAGTTAGCCATTGCATATCACAAAAGATAACAACTATAAGGACACTCTGGTGTCCTTTTGTCTTTAAATGAAATCAACATCTTTTTACTTGTAAAAAGGCTTTTTTTCAAGTACAATAGAAAAGGTTTAAAAGGAGTGATACCTATGGGTTTAACAGCAGGTATCGTTGGACTTCCGAATGTCGGAAAGTCAACGTTATTTAACGCCATAACAAAATCAGAAGTTTTAAGTGCCAATTATCCGTTTGCGACAATTGATCCGAATGTCGGAGTTGTAGAAGTACCCGATAAACGTCTACAAATACTCAGTGACATGGTGCAACCTAAAAAAACAATTCCAACCATTTTTGAATTTACCGACATTGCTGGTATTGTAAAAGGCGCTTCAAAAGGAGAAGGACTTGGTAATCAATTCTTAAGTCATATCCGTGAAGTAGACGCAATTGTACAGGTTGTACGAGCATTTGATGATCCGAATATTACTCATGTTGATGGCAGTATTAATCCTATTCGTGATATTGAAACAATTAATTTAGAGTTAATCTTTGCTGATCTAGAAGTTGTTGAAAAACGCATCCCTAAGGTTGAAAAGAAAGCACAACTAAAAGTTGATGATGAAAGTGTTCTAGAGTATAATATCTTAAAAGAGATTCAAACTGTTTTATTAGAAGATAGACCGATTCGTTCAATGTCGTTTACAAAAGAACAACAAAAAATGATCAAACATTTTAATTTCTTAACAGCTAAACCAATTGTGTATGTGGCTAACATTCATGAAGATGATGTATTAGATTATGAAGATAACGATTATGTCAAACAAATTGAGACATTTGCAAAAAATGAAAAAAGTGATGTTGTTGTTATTAGTGCCAAGATTGAGGCAGAATTATCTGAGTTGGATGAAGAAGAAAAAGCGATGTTTTTAGAAGACTTGGGATTAGAGGAATCAGGACTTGATAAATTGATTAGACACAGTTATGACTTACTTGGTCTAGCAACATTTTTCACAGCGGGACCAAAAGAAGTTAGAGCATGGACCTTTAAAAAAGGCATGAAAGCACCTGAATGTGCTGGTGTTATTCATACTGATTTTGCAAAGGGGTTTATCCGAGCCGAAACGATACCGTTTGATGCTTATGTTAAATATAATGGTGAACAAGGCGCTAAAGAAGCTGGTGCTTTCCGCTTAGAAGGAAAAGAATATATTGTAAAAGATGGCGATATTATGCACTATCGTTTTAATCTATAATAAAAGACACGAAAGTGTCTTTTTTTATGCTATAATGGGAATAGACTATCATATGAGGTGATGAACCATGACAATATTTCACGCAACAGCTTTTCCTAAAACTAAAGACGGTGGGAACAAAGCAGGGGTTGTGTATCCCGCAGACGATTTAAGTAAAGCTGAGATGCAAGCCATCGCGAAAGAATTAAATTATAGTGAAACAGCATTTGTTTTAAACAGTCGATTGGCAGACTTTAAAGTATGGTTTTTCACGCCAACTGAACAAGTTGATTTATGTGGACATGCCACGATTGCAACCTTTAATATGTTAAGAGATAAAGGGGTTATCGCACCCGGCATGTATACTCAACAAACAGAAGTTGGAATTTTAAAACTGGATGTACATGAAGATGAAGTGTACATGCAACAGAAGAACCCTTTGTTTGGTGAAACAGTAAGTAATCGTGTTATCAGACATTGCTTTGAGGAAAAAGACTTTATCAAAGACAAAAATAAAATACAAATTGTATCAACAGGGTTACGAGAGATATTTGTCCCTATAAAAGATGTTAAGACAATGAATCAACTTACACCCAAGTTTAAGAAAATGACACAAGTTGCTAATCAATATCGTGTCATTGGTCTCCATTTGTTCAGTTTTGATGAGAATGGCCAACTATATGGCCGTAATTTTGCACCAGGTGTTGGGATTAATGAAGAGAGTGCTACTGGGACATCAAATGGAGCGTTGGCTTGTTATCTATATCGATATAGAGATGATAAGAAAACTGAATATAGCTTATACCAAGGATTTAGTATGAATTTACCTAGTGAGATTAAAGTGAAATTAGAGATTGACCATCGCCAAGATATAAAAACAGTATGGGTTGGTGGAAAGGCCATTAAATTGAAAGAGGAATTACGATAAAGAAGGCTACTTTTACGAGTAGCTTTTTCTTTTACTTTTTGAACGAATCACCTGCAAAAACAGTGAAACTGTTGTATAATATAATCAGGTGATTATATGAAAACAGCAGTCATTACAGTCGGTAAAGAGTTATTAACAGGACGATCTATTAATTCAAATTTAGCAACTATTGCAAAAGCATTATTAACAATTGGTATTGAGATTAATCGTTCATTTGTGATAGACGATAATAAAGATGAATATCATGACATCTTAGAAAGCATTGACGCCGAGTTGATTATTTTTACTGGTGGATTAGGACCGACCATTGATGATATTACAAAAGAAGTTGTTTTTGATTATTTTGATATAGAAACAGTGATAGATGAACGTATCTTATCTGAGATTAAAGCTTACTTCGCACGGATGGGTAGAACGATGACAGATGCGAATAAAAAACAAGCAAGAACACCCAAAGAGGGAATAGTCTTAGATAATACACTGGGTACAGCTCCGGGAGTATATTTTAAAAAACATGATCAACGGATTGTATTATTCCCAGGACCACCGCATGAAATGAAACCAATGCTTGATAAAGTTGTATCTCTGTTGAAAAAGGAACTACACATTAATTATTACAGCCAAGGATTTAAACTCGTCGGTGTTGGAGAGTCAACATTAGAAGAACAAATGCAAGCATACTATGACATGCATCCAGATGTTCGTGTGAATCCTTATGCTAGTGTTGGTGAAATTAAATATATTCTATATTCTTATAACAAAGAAGCGTTAGAAGACGTTGTTAAGCGATTTAAAAAACAATTCTCACAATACATATATGGAGAACTCGATGATACTTTAGAAAGTGTTGTTGTGCGTGAATTAATACAACAAAATAGGCAATTAAGTCTTGCAGAAAGTTGTACTGGAGGTATGATTGCTAGTCGTATTGTGAATGTTAGCGGTGCCTCTAAAGTATTTTCTGAAAGTCTTGTGACCTATTCTAATACGGCTAAAGAACGATACCTTAACGTCGATCATGAGATATTATTGAATGATGGGGCTGTTAGTGAAGCATGCGCTAAAGCAATGGTTGAAGGTCTAGCTAACGCAACACAAAGTGATATTGCTTTAGCTGTAACAGGTATCGCCGGGCCAAGTGGTGGCACAGATGAAAAACCTGTAGGTCTTGTCTATTTTGGCTTATATAAGGATGGGAAAATAACTGTGAAAAGAAATATATTTAATGGTGATAGACAAATGATTCGACATCGTGCATCACAGTATGCACTTAACATGATCAGGAAGGCGATGATAGAATGACAATTACAGTAACAGAACATGTTATACAAGGGATTCCATTAATTGAATATCTGCCAGAAAAAAAACCAAAAGGCTTAACCTTTATACAACATGGTTATGAATCCAATAAAGTTAGAGGCACTGAATACTTAGCCATGAATGTTGCCCGTTTAGGATATCATGTTGTGAGTATTGATGCGTATAAACATGGTGATAGATTAGAAGAACCATTTATTAGTCAGTCAGGGTACTTTCGCTTAAAAGAAGCATTTCATGTAATCGAACATACAGCCGACGATATTTTAAAATTATTCAATACAGCGTTTAAACACTATGAAACATTTGACATTTTAGGTATTTCTTTAGGTGGTATGGTTGCTTACTTACTTGCGACAAAGACAGATAAAATTAACCGTTTACTACCGATTATCTCAACACCTGATTTTCATAAACAAGCATATTATGCGATATCATCTGCTGGAATAGATACAGAAAAGTTTTTTACACAAGATAAGCTTGATTATATTAAGTCGATAGATCCTATTTTAAAAAGGAATGAATGGCAATATAATGAATTAGCGATATTTGTCAGTGAAAATGATGATGAAGTACCACCAAGACCATCACTCAAGTTTATTAAACATCACCAAGATATGATTGATCAGTTTTTCTTATATGACTGTAGACATAATGTGCCTAGACGGATGCAAGAAGATATTTTAAGTTATATTTCTGGGAATGAAATTAACTTGTAATCAACGCTCTTTTGTGCCATAATATTTATGCAGTGAAATTAGTTGAATTACCAATTTTTCTGTGGTATAATTACAAAACGTGAGTGAAAAACTCATCCTTGCTACGTAAGTAGCCACTAGACCAAAAGGAGGTTAAAAAATGAGAAAGTACGAAATTATGTATATCATTCGTCCAACTGTATTAGAAGATGATCGCAAAGCATTAATTGAAGAATTAAGTGCCATCTTTGAAAGCAATGGATCTGCTGTCACTAATGTTGATGAGTGGGGAATGAGAGAACTTGCTTATGAAATTGAAGATCACAAAAAAGGATACTATGTTGTTCTTGAAGTGCAAGCAACGGATGAAGCAAGACGTGAATTTGAGCGTGTAATTCGACTCAAAGAAGACGTGATTCGTCATATCATTATCAAAGACGAACTATAAAATAGGGGTGTCATTATGATTAACAAAACAATTTTAGTCGGTAGAATTACAAAAGATCCAGAAATGCGTTATACCAATAGTAATATTCCTTATGTTCGTTTTACACTTGCTGTAAATCGTACATATACTGAATCTAATGGTGAACGTAAAGCAGACTTTATTTCATGTGTTGCTTGGCGTAATCAAGCAGAAAACATGGCAAAGTACATTAATAAAGGAAGTCTACTTGGAATTGAAGGACGTATTCAAACCGGACAGTATGATGACAACAATGGTGTTCGTCGCTATACAACAGATGTTGTATGTGATAGTGTACAATTTTTAGAGCCGAAAAATGCAAGCTCTAACAATCAAGATTATGGACAACAACAAGATGGTTATTATCGTCAAGACCAAAGTAGACAAAATAATAATCAAACTAACCAGCAACGTAGACCACAACAACAGACACCTGAGATTGATGTTGCTGAAGATGATTTACCATTCTAATTAACAAAGGAGGAATGACCTAATGGCTAGACCAGGAGGATTTCGTAGAAGACGTAAAAAAAGATGTTATTTTACAGATAATAATATAGATTATATTGATTTTAAAGATGTAAAATTACTGAAAAGATTTATCAGTGATCGCGGGAAAATTTTACCAAGACGTGTTACTGGTACTAAAGCGAAATATCAAGGAAGACTTGCGATTGCAATTAAGCGCGCACGTCATATGGCATTATTACCATACGTTAAAGACTAAGACTCATGCAAATGAGTCTTTTTTTAACCTATAAAGACTATAGATTTGTTTTGAAAATACCTTTCTATATGTTATAATTATCTAAAGTAAATTGGGGTGATTCATGATGAAAGCATGGTTTGAAAAGATATATCCATTTCTATTCATCGCAATTGTTATAATCATTAATATCATATATCGGGATATTCCATTTTTTGTGCTATCACTAAGCAGTATAGCACTTATTTTAGTCGTGTGGATGGTGTTGCAATTTTCGCATCACCGTAAAACCTTACGCATAAAATGGTTAAAAACAAAATTAACCGATACAAAATCATTACTTGATCGCAAACGGCTAGTTGAAGAACGTCTTGTTGAAGATATGCCCGTCGGGATTGTTATTTATGATGACAATTATGAGATTAAATGGTCTAACAAAAATGCCCGTGAAGTGTTTGAAAATGCCCTAGAAGATCGCTCATTAGACGTCTTAAACCAACACATCTACCAAGAGTTAGAAAAACATGATGAAAACTTCACATTTGTGACGAAAATATATCGCAAAGAGTATGAAGTACAAGTCTATATTGAAGACAATACACTATTCATTACCGAGGTAACAGATCGTGAAAAATGGCGAAGAGAGCTAAATGATTCTATGCCGGCAATAATGAAATTGAACTTAGATAATTTAGAGGATGCCATGAGTGAACTTGATGTAAGTGATAGGAACTTTGTGCAAGGGAAATATTTGGAAGCATTAGAGGCATGGGGAGAAGAGTATGATTTCTTTATCACACCTCTGACAAACTCTCAATTAGTGGCTGTCTTACAGCGAGATATCTTAATGAAACTCATTCAAAATGAGTTTAAAATAATAACTCAAATAGGAGATATCTCACGCCAACATGGGTTGTTAGTTACATTATCTGCGGGTATTGCTTGTAGTTCCATTGCTTATGATAAACTAGGAGACATTGCTCAAGATGCACTAGATTTAGCACTCAGTCGTGGTGGCGATCAAATCGTTGTTAATTTAGAGAATCATGATTTAATGTACTTTGGTGGGAATACCAATACTGCAGAAAAACGGACTAAAATTACAACAAGAACCAATATGCAACGGCTAGAAAACTTATTTGAAGATACAGATAAGGTCTATATAGTACCACACAAATTACCAGATACTGATGCCTTAGGTGCCTCAATAGGTGCTTTGAAATTCGCATTAGCTTACGGTAAAGAAGCTTATATTGTCATTAACCGAGACAATGTTGATAAAACAGTCAAAAAGATTTTACAGTTAATTGAATATGAGTATATTACAATCCTTGACTATATCGTATCGCCATCAGAGGCACTCGATGATATAACACGTGATGATTTACTCATATTGCTTGATCATCATTCCTTTAGTCAAACACTCGATGGTCGTTTTATTACGCGTATTAAACATTTTGCTATTATTGATCATCACCGTAAGTTAAGTGATGCCATTAGTGGAGCAAAATTATCCCATATAGAACCATATGCATCTAGTAGTGTTGAACTGATCACAGAGATGATTGAATTAAGTGATAAAGATATCGAAATAAATAAATTTGAAGCAACAGTTATGCTTAGTGGTATTATCGTTGATACCAATAACTTCATGTACCGCACAGGATCACGTACATTTGAAGCCAGTGCATTACTCAGAAAATACGGAGCAGACACATTCAAAGTAAAAACAATTTTACGTGAAGGATTACAAGAAATTCAGTTGAAGTCACAATTGCTAGGACTTGCTGAAGTTGTCCATCATCGTTTTAGCATTGTAATGATACCTGATGACTTAGAACCAGATCGTACGTTATTGGCTAAAGTAGCTGATGATTTGTTAGAAATTGAAGACATCGTCGCATCCTTTGCCATTGGCCGATTAGATGAGCATTACGTTGGCATTAGTGCGCGAAGTTTGGAAGGATTTAATGTTCAAGTAATTATGGAGAAATTTAATGGCGGAGGCCATTTAAATAATGCAGGTGCACAAGTAGAAACAACAGATATGAAACAAGTTCGATTAGATTTAATCCAAGTATTAAATCAAGCTGTCAAGGAGGAAGAACCAATGAAAGTTATATTAATTAAGGATTTACGGGGGAAGGGTAAAAAAGGCGATGTTATTGAGGTAGCTAATGGGTATGCCAATTACCTTATGACAAACAAAATCGCTATTGAAGCAACACAAGAAAATCTGCAATCTCTTGAAATGGAACAAAAGAAAAAAGAAGAAAATGAGAAAAAAGAGATATCTAAAATGAGGAAGTTAAAAAAACAACTAGAGAAAAAACCAGTCAAGGTATTCGTTAAACTTGGTCAAAAAGGTAAACTTTATGGCAAAGTGAATACCAAGAAAATTGCCGATGAATATAAAAAACAACATGATATTGACTTAGATAAGCGAAAGATTCAATTAGACGACCCAATTGAATCTTTAGGAAGTTATCATGTAGATGTCAAACTACATAAAGATGTTACAGCTAAAATAGAAGTATTAGTTGTTGAAGAATAGAGGGGTATCATGGAAAAAGTAACGCCACACAATGTTGAAGCTGAACAGTCCGTTCTTGGGAGTGTGTTTGTAGACCAAGGCGTTATGAAGTCGCTTGTAGATAAATTGACCGGTGATGACTTTTATACATATCGCCATCGTGTGATATACAATGCTATGGTTGATTTATTTCAAGAAGGAACGGATATTGACTATACCACATTAGCAAGCAAGCTAGAAACGAAAGGATTATTAAATGATGCGGGTGGTATTGATTATATATTAGGGTTAAGTGAGAGTGTACCATCAATCGCTAACTTGCAAAACTACATGAATATTGTTATCGATAAATCACTGACGCGCAGAATTCAAGATGCCTGTCGTGAAATTATCGAAGAAGGGTATTCTGCAGAAGATACGAATGCTTTTGTTGATTTATCTGAAAAACGTATTTTTGATATCGCTAAAACAAGGCGAAGTAGTGAATTTGTTCCAATAGCACTGGTTGCTGAAGAAGTTATTGAAAAAACGGAAGCAGCTAAGAATAATCAAGGCAAGTTAACAGGGTTAGATACAGGATTTGATGAGATAAATGATTACACATTAGGGTTGCAACCAACAGAGTTACTCATTATTGCAGCTAGACCATCAATGGGTAAATCAGCATTTGCCTTAAATTTAGCAACGAATATAGCAAAAACGCCGGATAAACCATATGTTGCATTTTTCAGTTTAGAAATGGGAAGTGACCAATTAGTTGGTCGGATGTTAAGTGCTGAATCTAAAGTTCATTCAACGGCCATAAGAACGGGTAATTTAAGTCCTGCACAGTGGCAACAGATATCAGTGGCGAAAGAAAACCTAAGTCAACTAAATATTTTATTTGATGATTCTGGAACAGTACGTGTAACAGATTTACGTCAAAAATGTCGTAAACTTAAACAAGATAATCGACTTGATTTAGTTGTCATTGATTACTTACAATTGTTAAGTGGATCAAGCAATCGTCGTAATGAAAACCGAGTCCAAGAAGTCTCGGAAATTTCTCGAACACTAAAAGAGATGGCGCGTGAGTTAGAAATTCCTGTTATTGCATTATCACAGCTATCACGTGCTGTTGAACGACGAGAGGATAAACATCCAATCATGGCCGACTTACGTGATTCAGGATCAATAGAACAGGATGCTGATGTTATTATGTTCTTGTACCGTGATGAATATTATAATAAAGAAACCCAACACAAAGATCAGGTAGAAATTATTATTGCTAAAAATAGACAGGGAGCTACCACTGTAGATAATATTCGTTTATTGTTTAATAAATCATGTAGTTATTTTGCTAGTATTGAACGTCGGGTTCAGTCTGAACTTGGTGATATTTAAAAAAATTAAAATAAGTAAAAAAATATAAACTTTGTAACATTTGTTACAAAGTTTTTTATTTGCTTACGCTATACTGTAAGTGGAGGTGACATCTATGTCCCATATTCTACCAATGATCAAGTCAAAAACTACAACATGTGAATCTATCCAAACACGTGTAAAAGACTTGATTTTACAAATCCGTGCCAATAAAGTCTTGTCATCTGATGATTTATTATTTATTTTGAATCATATCGATCACACCTCTTTACCCTATTTATATAACCAAGCTTACGAAGCAAAGTTACCTTTCTATGGGAATAAAGTTTTCTTAAGAGCCCTTATAGAAATTTCTAACTATTGTCAAAAAGGATGCTACTACTGTGGCATTAGTCGATATAACAACGCAGTTAATCGTTATCGTTTATGTGAAAACGATATTTTAGAATCTTGCAAAACAGCCTATGAATTAGGATATAGAACATTTGTATTACAAGCTGGAGAAGATCCTAAATTAACAGAATCATTCATTACTCAACTCATTATGAAAATAAAACAAAAGTTTTCAGACTCTCGTGTGACATTATCACTTGGAGAACATTCGAAAGCGACTTATCAAAAATGGTTTAATGCAGGAGCGGATCGATATCTTCTCAGACATGAAACAGCATCTAAATCATTATATGAAATGATTCATTCAAAGGATATGTCCTTTGATTTAAGAAGGCAATGTTTGGCTGATTTAAAAGATATTGGGTATCAAGTAGGAGCTGGCTTTATGGTTGGTCTACCCGGACAACGAAACAAGGATCTTGTAAAGGACTTGCAGTATTTAAAACGCCTTAATCCACATATGATTGGAATTGGTCCTTACATTTGTCACAACCAAACAAAATTAAAGAATAACCCAGATGGTACCCTAACAGAAACATTAGTTATGCTCGCATTAGTGAGATTGATGTTGCCAAAAGTATTACTACCTAGCACAACAGCATTAGGAAGTGTTCATAAAACAGGTAGAGAAGAAGGACTTTTAGCTGGGGCAAATGTATTCATGCCAAATGTTGGGCCAACTGAATTTAAAAAGGATTATGAAATATATCAAAATAAAATTTGTGTGAATGATACAATCAGCACCTGTTACTTATGTGTTCAAGGACGTATAAAACATTATCAACATGTCGCAGACTTTGGAGTTGGTGACCATATTGATGTTGAAAGAAGAGGATATTATGATCGATAAAAAGCACATTTATCAAATACTAGAAGAAGCTAATAATCCAACGCTAGAAGAAATTGACCAAGTTATTCAAAAAGCGGCCAAAAGACAACAATTATCTTTACACGAAATTGCCGTACTTTTGAACGCAGAAAATAGTTTACAATTGAATAAAATTTATCAGGTCGCAGGACAAATAAAAGAAGAAATTTATGGCGAACGTGTTGTCATGTTTGCGCCACTATATATATCTAATTTTTGTGTGAATAATTGCAAGTATTGTGGGTATCGCAGAGACAACCACTTCACTAGAAAGAAGTTATCTTATGAAGCAATTAAAGAACAAGCAAAACAGCTGGAGAAACTTGGACATAAACGACTCGCACTAGAGTGTGGAGAAGACCCAAAACAAACAGCAATTGATTATGTAGTCAATGCGATTAAAATGATTTATGAACATTCATCTATTCGGCGTATAAATGTGAACATTGCCGCAACAACAATCGAAGACTATAAGAAGTTATTAAATGTTGGCATTGGAACCTATATTCTTTTCCAAGAAACTTATGATAAAGATGCTTACTATGACCAACATCCAAGTAGTCTCAAAGGAGACTATGATTATCACCTTCATGCTTTCGATCGCGCCTTTGAAGCTGGAATCGATGATGTAGGCGCAGGTGTGTTATTTGGTCTATCAGATTGGAAATTTGAAGTGATGGCACTGATTACACATAATCGTTACTTAGAAGATAAATATGGTGTAGGTTTCCATACAATCAGTGTTCCAAGGCTGAAAAAAGCAGAAGGAATGTCTTTGGAAGACTATCCCCATATGGTCTCAGATGAAGAATTTAAACGACTTGTAACAATTTTACGCTTAAGTGTACCATATGTTGGGATGATTTTATCCACAAGAGAACCGATTAATATTAGAAGTGAACTTATTGAACATGGCATTTCACAAGTCAGTGCTGGAAGTAAAACAGATGTCGGTGGGTATCATGATGACTCGAGTCATCATGAACCTGATCAATTCGAACTGTCTGATGAACGTAGTGTTCTAGAAGTCAATAAAGCATTAATGGATAAAGGACACATTCCGTCATATTGTACAGCCTGTTACCGTAATGGACGTACAGGAGACCGATTTATGAGATTAGCTAAAAGTGGTAAAATAGGGCATATATGTGAGCCAAATGCTTTAATGACATTAACGGAATATATTATGGATTATGGAGATGACACGTTAAAAAAAGAAGGATTAGAATTTGTTAGAAATCACGCTAACAATATTAAACATGTTACAGTGAAAAATAAATTGTTAACGAATATAGACCGTATTATTCAAGGCGAAAGGGACTTGTTTTTCTAATGGTTACATTAACGGATTCATTGGGTAACATTACCTTAGATAAGACACAGTACTATGGCCCTTTTACAGCGAGGTCTCTTGACAATTTTAATGTGTCTGACGACACAGTTAGTCTAGAATTGATATATGCTTATGTGGAAATAAAGCAATGTGCTGCGAAAACCAATCACGAACTTGGTTATCTAGATGATAGTAAAGCGAAGGCGATTTTTCAAGCGTGTGATGATATACTCTCAGGCATGTATGACCAATCATTTGTTGTCAACAAGTATCAGGGTGGCGCAGGAACAAGTACTAATATGAACGTTAATGAAGTCATAGCGAATGTTGCTTTAATCTATTTAGGTCATGATTTACATATGTATGAAAATTGTCATCCAATAGATGATGTTAATATGCACCAGTCAACGAATGATACTTATCCAACGGCTTTAAAAATCGCATCAATTCGATTAGTAAGAGAGCTAGCTGATGAACTTAGTTTATTGCAAGAGGCTTTTCAACGTAAAGAAACGGAATATGCCAACATATTAAAACTTAGTCGAACACAAATGATGGACGCAGTACCCATATTAGCTTCTCAGATGTTTTCAGCATATGCCGATGTAACAAGCCGTGATCGTTGGCGAATTTATAAAGCAGAGGAACGTCTACGTTATATTAATATCGGTGGGACAGCCATTGGTACTGGTATAAATGCGCCAATAACTTATGGCTTTAAAATGTTAGCTAGATTGAAACAAGCTACACATATCGGACTTGCCGAAGTGATAATTTAATTGATGCCACGCAGAATCTTGATGCATTCACAGAAACCTCAGGATTACTGAGTGTTGTTGCTAGTAACATAATAAAACTCTCTCAAGATTTACGATTTCTTTCCTCTGGGCCAAATGGTGGAATCGGTGAAATATCATTAGCAAAACGACAAGATGGTTCTACCATTATGCCAGGGAAAGTGAATCCAGTCATTGTTGAAAACATGATTCAAATTGGACAACGGGTATTAAGTAATGATCAACTCATAAAACAAACTGTAACGATGGGAAATACAGAATTAAATGCTTTTATGCCCTTAATTGCAGAAACCTTATTAGAATCACTAAAATTATTGATTAAAGGTATTCGTAAGTTTCGTACACTTGTTATTGATACAATAGTGGTCAATACAGATAGATGTCTACATAATTTAAATCAATCACACAGTATCATTATACCTCTTATTGATATAATTGGCTACGAACAAGCGGCTGATATTGTTAAAGAAGCAGGGGTAAATAACTTATCAATAAGGCAAGTACTTTTAAAACATAAGATGTTTACTGAAGAGGAGTTAGCCACATTATTGTCCTTAAAACAATGTACACATCCTCGGCAAAGGAGGTAATTTAAATGTCGTTAAATAAAACACCCAGAAGTAGTCGAATGCATATTGCCATCTTTGGTCGTAGGAACGTTGGAAAATCAAGTCTGATTAACGCATTGACCAACCAAGATATTTCTGTTGTTTCTTCAACACCTGGTACGACGACTGATCCTGTATACAAAAGCATGGAACTTTTGCCAATAGGACCTGTTGTAATCATTGATACTGCAGGTATAGATGATACCGGTGACTTAGGCACACTTCGTGTTCAAAAAACTGAGAAAGTTTTGAACAAAACAGATATTGCACTAGTTGTCATAGATCATCATGTGACAGATTTTAATAATGAGCTAAAACTTATTAAACAAATTGAAGATAAAAAGATTCCTTTTATTATTGTATATAATAAAATCGATGAACAAGCATATCAAATTCCAAATATATTATCAGATTACAAAGTAATAAAGGTTAGTGCCAAAACACAAGAAGGCATAAAGGAATTAAAAGAAACCCTCGGGCACCGTGTGCCAGTTGATGATTATAAGTTTCAAATCATTGGAGATTTATTACATCCTTCTGATATCGTTGTACTTGTGGTACCAATTGATAAAGCTGCACCTAAAGGACGGCTTATTTTACCTCAACAACAAGTTATTAGGGATTGTTTAGAAAGTGATGCAACAGCAATTATTACTAAAGAACATGAACTGAGAAATGTGTTAAATAATTTACATAAACCACCAAAGATGGTTGTGACAGATTCACAAGTATTTTCACGAGTCAGTGCAGATACGCCTAATGATATTATGTTGACAAGTTTCTCAATTCTCTTTGCTAGATATAAAGGAGAGTTAGAGACATTGATTAAAGGGACTAATATGATTGAAGCATTAGACAATAATGATAAAATACTGATAAGTGAAGGTTGTACACATCATCGTCAAAGCGATGATATTGGTACAGTGAAAATACCTCGTTGGCTTCGTGATTATACGGGAAAAGATTTTATATTTGAACACACCAGTGGGGGTGGGTACAAAGAAGATATGTCTGATATTAAACTAATCATTCATTGTGGCGCTTGTATGTTAAATAAAAAAGAAATGATGCACCGCATTAATCTTGCTAAGGCGCAAAACATTCCTATTCTTAATTATGGTGTTTTAATCGCATACTTAAAAGGGATATTACCAAGAGTACTTGAACCATTTCCACTGGCTAAAATGATATATAATGAAAGAGAAGAGACGTAAAAGTCTTTCCTTTTTTATTTTCGGATATGTGGTATAATATAATTTAATAATAGTTTGAGGTGTGACATATGAAAACACAACGCATTATTTCAATTCAGGATGTTAAGGATTTTTTCGCATCATCTATTAACTCAATGGAAGATGCTTTAGGTATAGCTACTATCACTGTATCTGATAGTATCATTTCTTTTGATTTTAATGCGACACTTTTACTACGATTTGATGGCGTTTATGCAGATGAAACGTACCCGTTGATCTCACAACGTTTTGATCAAGAATTTATTGACATGCTTAAATCGGTAATTAATGTATCAAAACAAGATAATACTGAAACATATTATGTAAGAAAAAGTAAAGAACAAAACTATCACTTTATTATTAAAGTTGATTCAAAACATGAAAATAAAATTATTCTCTATCTTATTTGTAAAGAAAAATTAATGGAAACAGAAGAACAATTATCACTTTTTAGTAATGTCATTGGCGCAGGCGTCAGTGTCTTTGCAGGGAGCACATGGTGGATTGATTATGATCATTATAGTGATCACTTTTATCAGTCAGACCAAGGACCTAAAATATTGGGAATTGACGTTAATGACAATGGCTTATATAACACAAAAACATTCCAAAAAGTACGTGAAAAAGCACGCCAAGTATCAGAACTTTATGATGAGGCCATTCAAACAGAAATGGAAGCTTATGAAGCTGTTAGAAAAAATGAAACAGATTACTTTGGTGGACGAACGCCTGCCGTTACGGCAAAAAACGATATTGTCTGGGTAGAAGCTTACGGTAAATGTTTGTTACGGTATCCAGATGGAAGTCCCCGTTTCTTTGTGGCAATTGACATTTATATGTCAGAGGTTTTTGAACGAATCAACCAACTTGAAATACTGCATAATTTAATTGATCAGGGATTATTAAACTCTGGTGTGGGTGTATTTTACTATCAACGTCATTTTAAAGAAGGTCGGTATTACTTTACTGAATCATACAATAAACTCATGTCTGATAACAGAGTGTATAAAAATGAAACGATTAAGGATATATTAGATGAACAAGAAGTCATGATGAAACGCCATGGACAAGGGCTTGAAAAACATATTCAGGCATTTCGTAAAACCCATAATAAAGTCTTTTATGAGGGACTTGAAAAGTATCATGTTGTGATTCCTAACTTTAAAAATGAAGATACCTTACAATGGATTGACGTACGGACTAATGTGATTTCTAAAGATGACAATGGGCAGCCTTTATTATTTGTTAGTATTAACGTTGATGTCACTGAAACGCATAATAGGCGATTAGAGCTTGAAGCATTAAGAATCAAGAATGAACGGCTTCAACTCGCTGAAAACCTAGCGATTAAAGCACGCGATAGTATGATTTGGTATCAATCACGAAGTGAACTTCAAGGAACGTTAAAGATTTATGGCAACGATACCTTTAATGAGAAACTAGGATTACCCGTATCAACTGATGGAATGATTCGTTATAAAGATCTTAGAAAAACGTTACTGATGGACGATCCATCATCTAGAATGATGGGTAAAAAATTACTGAATGAAATTAAAAGTGTCTTTTCGGGTCGACAGACAGGATTTAAGAAAGTTAAAGCCAAACATCGTCACCTAGAGACAAATGAAGTGATTTACTTAGAACATTCAATTGAGTTGAGTGGTAAAGATGAATTTAATGGAGATCGGATGATGGCAGGAATGATTTTAGATGTCACTGAAAACACACTTTACCAAGATAAGATACAGTATTTAGCCGATCATGATACGCTTACTGAAACCTATAATAGAAACTATTTTGAACGCTACATCCGTAATAAATTACCACGAACATACTCAGTGTTAGTATTTGATGTTGATGGGTTAAAGTTAATTAATGATGCCTTTGGTCATATAGAAGGGGATCGTATCATCAAGACATTGGCTAAATTTTTAAAAGATATTTTTGATGATGCATTATTCATTGCTAGAATTGGTGGCGATGAATTTGTTGTGTTGACTGAACAGGTAGATTACGATCATGTCACCAATCAAGCCAATCAACTTGAAGATGCGGTAAAGAAATATAATCGTGAGTCAACCATTGAACTTAGAGTTAGTAAAGGTGGTATGGCTGTTAATGTCGATGATATAACATTTGATGAAGCTTTTGCTGAGGCAGAAAATAAAATGTATCGCCGTAAGCTTAATAGTCGTAATTCGCGAAAATCAAAAGTCTTAAGCTCAATCATGGAAACATTAAACGCAAAAACGGAAGAAACGAAAGAACATAGCAATAGAGTAAGTGAATTAGCTATTCAAACAATTCATGCTTTAGGCTTTTCCCGTGCGAGTGAAATAGAAGATATTCGATTACTTGCTCAAGTTCATGATATTGGCAAGATTACGATTCCTGATAACATTCTTATGAAACCCTCTAAATTGACGAGTAATGAGTTTGAAGTCATAAAAAAACATTGTGAGGCTGGCTATAAAATTATTCGTAATATCACTGATAGTGATGATGTCTGTAACGGTGTATTGTTTCACCACGAATGGTACGATGGGACAGGCTATCCACAAGGATTAAAGGGTGAAGAGATTCCGCTATTTGCAAGAGTCATTGCTGTTGTTGATTCGTTTGATGCAATGACCCATGATAGAATTTATCGGCCAAAAAAGACATACGCTGAAGCTATTAAAGAATTAAGCGATCATGCAGGAACCCAGTTCGATCCGAACATTGTTGAGAAATTTATTGAATTACTTGAAAAAGATGCATAATTAATTAAAACCCCCTTTACAAGATGTAATGGGGGTTTATTTTATGGTTATCGGGTGAAGTAAATACTAACAAGGACAATTCCAAAGACAACAAGAAATGATCCAATAAGTTTATTTAATTTATCACTTTCAATTGTATTGGCATAATTGCTCGATAAGTTTGCCCCTGCCATTGCAGAAATTGACGTGATTATTAAAGGGATCCACTCTGTTCCACCAAATACAATATGTGCAGCTGCGCCAACAAATGCGGTAAAGGTCATAATAAAGACACTCGTTCCAACACCATTTTTTAAATCATAGCCAAGAACAACTGTCAATATGGCTAACATACTGAGACCACCTCCAGCACCAAAATATCCATTGATAGATCCTATGATGGCTCCCCATAATACGCTTTGTAAGACTTTGCTTTTAGTTAAGGTTAACAGTTTCTTATTGGTATCTCCTGCAAGGGGGAAGATTAGAAATCTTAAGCCTAAGAAGATAACGAAGATATTGACTAAGCCACCAAGACTTTCAGGGTTAGTATCTTTTGAGAAGTAGGAGGCTATAAGGGTAAATAATACAACTGGGATAGCTAATGATACGGCATGAAATAAGTGAATATTTTTATGTTTAATATAATTGGCCGCACTTAGTGCACTTGCAAAGACATCACTGGCTAAAGCAATACCTATTGCAACATAAGGATTCATCCTTAAAGCGGTCACAAATAATGGTGCAATAATGGTTGCGGCACTCAGTCCAACAAGGCCCGTGGCAATACCCGCCATTAACCCACCAATAATATATACAACGTATTCCATATTATCCATCCTAATCTATTTTATTCTGATTTCTCCCGTGTGATTTAGCATAATACATGTTTTGATCTGCGCGTTTAATGAATTTTTCAAACTGTGTCGTCACCTTTCAATAATGACCCACCAACACTTATTGTAACATAAATTAGTGTATCATCGTTTGTAAAAAATATTGATTATTTGATAAGAATACGCACTTTTTCAGCAAATGTGTTTTATACTTAAACGCTTCTATACTTTAGGTTAATTGGTAAACGATACATTTACGATTGTAGATTTATGTAAGCTTATTAATGTTAGTTGATAACAGTGTCTTTTTTTACCCTATGATTTGCGTTACTTTCTTTATTCCAATGAACAATTTTACGGTTTTTATCTACGACATAAGCCCCTTCAAATAGGGCATCTAATAATTCATAATCAATTGTCTTAATGAGGCACTACCCATAATAATATTGAGTTTATTATATCATACTTAAGTTTCCTTTAGAAGTAATAACCTTTTAGTAGTATTTTTATAAAAGAAGTGATATAATCTTGTTTGTGAAAAAGGTGATGACATGAGAAAGTTAATGAAACGCAAAATAGATTTAACCACAGGCAATATCTTATTAAAATTATTGATAGTTGCACTACCAACACTTTTAACGAGTTTAGTACAAATGACATATAATTTAACTGATATGTTTTGGGTTGGACGAGTAGACAGTATTGGTCTCAGTCCAACCGAAGCTATAGCAGCTGTAGGCACTGTAGGGTATTATCCTTGGTTTGGGTTTGGGCTTATTTTACTCGCTAAAATAGGTACGAGTGTTAATATAAGTCAAATGGCAGGAAAAAATGATTTAGATGGTGTGAGACATGCAGGGAATACCGGCTTTATAATAATTTCATTTTTTGCCTTACTTTATATGAGTTTTGGCCTATTTTTCAATGATTTTTATGTAGGAATCTTCAATTTAAATAATGCGAACGTGATCATTTATGCCAAAGATTATATGCAAATCATTGCAATGTTTGGCTTTGCTTTCTTTTACGTTAACCTTTTTAATGGTGTATATGATGGACTTGGAAAAACCATTAATACCCTCCTTGTCTCAGGGTCAGGATTGCTTGTCAACATTATTCTCGACCCGTTCTTTATTTTAGAAGACTTCATTTTATTTGGCCTACCCTTTACGGGATTAGCTATGGGTGTTAAAGGGGCGGCTATTGCGACGGTTATTTCGCAGTCATTTATCTTTCTAATTTATATCATTATATATGTTTCACCGTATCGACCATTTAGCTTACGGCCAATAAAATATTTTTCTAAAAAAATGTTTAAGCGAATTATCCGTATTGGAACACCAGTCGGGATACAGAGTATGCTTTTTACATCGATTAGTATTGTGATTGGTGTAATGGTTGCGAGTTATGGTGAAGACGTCATGGCAACCCAACGTCTAGGAAGTCAAATTGAAGCAGTAGCTTGGATGATTGCATCTGGTTTTCAAGTCGCATTAGCAAGTTTTGTTGGACAGAATTTTGGAGCCATGCAATATGATAGAATCAAAGAAGGCTTTAAAGTTGCGATGCGGCTTTTAGTACCGTATGGAATTATCATTAATATAGGGATGTTTGTCTTTGCAGAAGAAGTCTTTTCGATTTTTATTGATGAACTAGGAACCTTAAAAATAGGTGTTTTATATTTAGAAATATTAAGTATTTCTCAGCTGTTTATGATTGTTGAGTTAGGTGTTGCTGGGGCATTTAACGGTCTTGGTAAAACAATGATTCCATCAGGGGTTGGTATTGTTGGGAACTTTTTACGCATACCTGGTGCGGCGCTATTGAGTATATCCTTAGGATACGCTGGTATATGGTGGGCTGTCTCAGGAAGCAGTATTTTAAAAGGAACCATCTTAGTTATTTGGTTTATATTCTTATTGAAGAAACTCGGTAAGCCAGATGGAATCTTATTTGAAAATTCAAATTAAATCAAGTATAATATGTCCGGAGTGATAATATGGAAGATCGTTTAAATCAAATAAAAGCACGTTTTAAAGAAATAAATCAGTTATTAATGCAAGAAGATGTAGTGACAGATATTGATAGATTAACAGAATTATCAAAAGAACGTAGTGAGTTAGAACCGATTGTTGAATTATATGATACATATTTAGATGCTTTATCGACCATTGAAGATTTAAAAGAGATGACCCATGAAACAGATCCTGAAATCGTTGAGATGGCAGAAATGGAACTCATGGAAATGAAAGAAAAAGTACCTCAATATGAAGCTCAATTACAACGTTATTTAGTTCCTAAAGATCCAAATGATACAAAGAACGTAATCGTTGAAATTCGTGGTGCTGCCGGTGGTTCTGAAGGTAATATTTTTGCCGGTGACTTATACCGCATGTATACAAAGTATGCTGAGCATATGGGATGGACAATTGAAGTTACCAATGCTGAACCGAGTGATGCTGGGGGATATAGTCAAATAGAATTTACGGTATCAGGTAAAAATGTCTTTTCCTATTTGAAATATGAATCAGGTGCACATCGCGTTCAACGGGTCCCTGCGACAGAATCACAAGGACGTATACATACATCAACCGCAACGGTTTTAGTCTTGCCAGAGGCAGAAGATATTGAAGTCGATTTAAATATGAAAGATTTACGAATTGATACGTATCGTTCGAGTGGAGCGGGGGGACAAAGTGTTAATAAAACGGATAGTGCTGTCCGTATTACCCATGAGCCAACAGGGACAATTGTTACTTGTCAAGATGGGAAAAGCCAACATGAAAATAAAGCATCCGCATTACGTATTTTAAAAGCACGTTTGTATGATCAAAAAATGCAGGAACAAATGGAAAAAGAAGGCGAAGAACGCCGTAGTAAAATAGGTAGTGGGGATCGCAGTGAGAAAATTAGAACGTATAATTATCCACAAAACCGTGTTACCGATCACCGTATCAACTATACTATTAAGCAATTAGACCGCGTCATTGATGGGAAATTAGAACCTGTTATTGATGCCTTAATTGATGAAGAATTTAAACGCAAACTAGAAGGAGAAGAGTAAGTCACTTACTCTTCTTTCGTAACTTGAAGGTGATAATATGCCTACATATAAAGAAGCATTACAGATTAATGAACAATATGCCTTGGATAATCAAAAAGAAACCACTGGCATTAAAGTGTTGTTACAACACTTTTCTCAATTAAGCAATAACGAGTTATTCTTACACTTTGACGAAGAGATGCCTGAACCGGATTATAAAGCATTTTTATATGGCGTAGACCAATATGTCGTTAAAAATATTCCTGTTCAACACATCACACAAAAAGAGTATTTTTACGGTTATGAGTTCTTCGTTAATCAAGATGTGTTAATTCCACGCTTTGAAACAGAAGAGTTAGTTGCGAATCTGTTAATGATTTATGATGAAGTTTTTAATCAACGCCCTGTTGATGTCGTCGACATTGGAACCGGAAGTGGATGTCTAGCAATTACCTTAGATAAAGAAGAAAAGCATATGACCGTGAGTGCTTCTGATATCTCTATAGAAGCATTGGCTGTGGCGAAAAAAAATAACCAATTGCTAGATGCGAATGTTTCATTTTATGAAGGAGATATGCTGAAGCCGTTTGAGGGTAAGACCTTTGATATTCTTGTATCAAACCCACCATATATTCCTAAAGATGAAGCAGTCGACCATCTTGTTAAAGATAACGAACCCCATATTGCTCTGTTCGGGGGCGCAGATGGATTAGACTTCTACCGTGTTATTATTAAGAATGCTAAAAAGATTTTAAATGCACGATTTATTATGGCTTTTGAACATGCTTATGATAAGAATGATGCTCTAAGAAAATTGATTGAAGATCACTTTGAAGATGTTGAGATTCGACAAATGAAGGATATGCAAGGTAAAGATCGTATGACCTTTGTGATAAAAAAATAAGAAAAAAAGTATATATATCTTTAATATATATAATAGACAGATAGAAAACACCTTACTTGACAAACCAAGTTTCGTGTGTATAACATAATAGAGAAAGTGAGGCGAAACAATGGCAGAGAAATTAGTAATTGTTGAGTCACCAAGTAAATCAAAAACTATTTCACAATATCTTGGCGATGATTATCATGTATTATCATCTAAAGGACATATTCGTGATTTAGCGATTAAAGGAAAAGGTGGCTTAGGTCTAGAAATTGAAAATGATTTTAAACCACAATATAGTGTGATTAAAAATAAGAATAAAATTGTTAAAGAGTTGAAGAAGGCTGCTAAAAAGGCAGATGAAATCTATCTTGCTACTGACCCGGATCGTGAAGGTGAGGCAATTAGTTGGCATCTCAAGGAAACGCTGAACACCAAAGATAAACCAACTAAACGCGTTATTTTTAATGAGATTACACGTGATCGTGTTAAAGAAGCGTTTGATCATCCGAGAGATATCGATTATGATCTGGTATCGAGCCAAGAGACCCGACGTATCTTAGATCGTATTATCGGATTTAAGTTATCTAAATTATTACAAAACAAAATCAAATCTAAATCAGCCGGTCGCGTTCAAAGTGCCGCATTGAAGATGATTGTTGAACGAGAAAAAGAAATTGAGGCCTTCGTACCGGATGAGTACTGGAAAATTAAAGCCATTTTTCCAAATTTTGAAGCTGAATTAGATAAGATCAATGGCGAAAAAGCTGAGTTAACAAATGAAAAAGAAACAATGGATGTTGTGAATGATTTAGACGATCAATTTACAATTGATAAAATTGATACACGTAATCGTAAGCGACAATCAAAATTACCGTTTACGACATCAGCTATGCAGCAAGAAGCTTCTACTAAATTGAATTTTAGTTCCGCAAAGACAATGTTGATTGCTCAACGACTCTATGAAGGTATTGAGTTAGGTGATGAAACCGTGGGTTTAATTACTTACATGCGTACCGATTCAACCCGGATGAGCGACACCTTTATTCAACCAGCATTATCACATATTGAAAAGACCCATGGTAAAGAATACAGAGGGGTCTATAAAAAACCAAAAAATGGGAGTAATACCCAAGATGCCCATGAAGCTATTCGACCGACTTCTGTAGAGTATACACCCAAAGAAGTAAAGCCCTATTTAAAACGTGATGAGTATAAATTATATCGTTTAATTTATTTACGGGCGATCGCATCATTGATGAAGGCTGCGACTTTAGAGTCGACATCTCTTTTACTTAAGAATAAAGTATATCTCTTTAAATCTACGGCACAAAAACTTGTATTTGATGGATATTTAAGAGTGTATGATTATGAAACAGTGACAGATCAAAAATTACCAGACTTCACAGAAGGTGAATCGGTAAAACATGATGAGATTGAACCGACACAACATTTCACATCACCGCCGGCTAGATTTTCAGAGGCAAAATTAATTAAAGAGATGGAAGAAGTTGGTATTGGTAGACCATCAACCTATTCACAAACCATCTCAACGTTGAAGAAACGAAAGTATGTTACGATGAAATCAAAAGCCTTTATGCCAACTGATCAAGGCCGTTTGACAATAGAGAAGTTAGATGAGTTCTTTGCTCAAATTATCAGTGTTGATTATACTGCCCGCATGGAAAAAGTCTTAGATGAAATATCAATGGGAAATGAAGATCAAACAAAAATCATTTCTAGTTTCTATCACTCATTTATCCCAATGGTAGAAAATGCAAATAAACACATGGAAAAAATAGCGCCAAAGTTTACTGGCGAAACCTGTCCAAAATGTGGACATAAGATGGTATATCGGCAATCAAAATATGGAACTTTTGAAGCATGTAGTAATTTTCCTGAGTGTAAGTATATTAAGCAAAACAAAGAACAAGAAAAAGTTGAACCAGAATCGACAGGCGTTACCTGTGCAAAATGTCAAACGGGAACAATTGTTAAACGTGTAGCAAAAAGTGGCCGCAATAAAGGAAATACTTTTTATGCGTGTGATAACTTCCCTAAATGCCGTAATATTTTGCAATATGAACCAACTGGTGAAACCTGCCCGGAATGTGGTAAGTTATTGATGAAAGATGAAGATGGCATTGTCATGTGTCAAGACCAAAAACAATGCGGATATAAAAAATAAAAACGTTTACACAAATGAAAATAACAACTCTTGATTGGTTTTATTAATAAAATGGTCAATCAGGTGTTAATGTTAATCTATCGCTATGCTAAGCCGAAAAAATTTTTTTCGCGCAACCGAGCGACAGATGTGGTTTTATGAAAAAACTTCGTGAAATCTATTGACATAATTTATAAAATCGTGTTATATTAAAGATGCGACTTAGTCGCAACTTATCCCTTACATAGCATGGTGAATAATTTATTTATTCACACATCCCCTTCCTTAATCCGCCGAGAGGCGGATTTTCCCTTTTTAGGGACTTTTTTTTTATTATAATGGCAACTGATACAATCGTATGTTATAATATGCATTGATTTTAAAGGAAGTGAAGATATGGGTTTTTTTAAGAATCTATTTAGTAGTAAAGCAAAAAAAGAAAAAGCACGTAAATATAAAATTGGCATGGATAAGACACGGGAAGGTGTCTTATCAAATTTAAAAAATGTCATCGAATCATCACAAACTATCGATGATGCATTATTTGATGATATTGAAGAAATTTTTATTATGGCGGATATGGGTGTCGATACAGTCGTAAAGTTTATTGATCATTTAAAAGACACTGTATCCGATAAATCGATCGAATCTACAGAAGCATTTAAAGAGTTAATTATTGATGAGATGTTTAAGTTGTATGTTCAAGACAATGTAGTTTCCTCTAACTTAGCGATTGAAGACGAGCGACTAAATGTCGTACTATTTGTTGGGGTTAACGGGGTAGGTAAAACAACCACCATTGCCAAAGTAGCACACGAGTATCTAAATAAAGGCAAATCAGTATTAATGGTCGCAGGCGATACTTTCCGTGCTGGAGCGATTGAACAACTTGAAACATGGGCACAACGAGTTGGCAGCGATTTTTTTTCAAAACCTGCGAAAAGTGATCCATCAAGTGTGATGTTTGATGCATTAAACTATGCCAAAGAACATGATATTGATCTTGTCTTATGCGACACTGCCGGAAGACTTCAAAATAAGAAAAATTTGATGAATGAGTTAGAAAAAATACATCGTGTTATTGGTAGAGAAGTAGATGGTGCACCACATGAAACCTTACTAGTTATTGATGCAACAACAGGACAAAATGGGTTATCACAGGCTAAAATATTTAATGACGTGACATCGTTAAGTGGCATTGTTCTCACCAAACTAGATGGAACTGCTAAGGGTGGAATTGCCTTAGCTATTAAAGAAGAGTTAGGAATCCCGATTAAATATGTAGGTCTAGGCGAAGGTTTAGATGATCTAGAACATTTTGACTTAGAAGAATATATGTATGGATTATTTAGTGGGTTATTTTGATGAAAACATTAGATGATACTATTTACTTACAACGGCTATATGATTTTTATGGTAAATTATTAACAAACAAGCAACAATCCTATTTTGAAGCCTATTACTTTAATGATTATTCCATCACGGAAATCGCAGAAAATCATCATATTAGCCGTAACGCTGTATTTGATCAGTTAAAACGGGTAGAGACAAAATTAGAGGAATATGAAACACAATTAAGCTTATATCAAAACTATCAAAAACGACAATCCATTTATCGTGAGATTGGCGAATTAGAAGAGATAACTACGATTAAAGAATTAATAGACAAAGTAAAGGAAATTGAGTGATTTTATGGCATTTGAAAATTTAAGTGATCGTCTTCAGATGGCGATGCGTCGTGTAACTGGAAAAGGGCGCTTAAATGAAAAAGATATCGATGAAATGATGCGTGAGGTACGTCTGAGTTTACTTGAGGCAGACGTTCATTTTCGTGTTGTGAAACAATTCACTAAAGGTGTAAAAGAAAAAGCCAAAGGTGAAAAAATCTTAAAAGGACTCAACCCAGGACAACAAGTCGTAAAGATTGTTCGTGATGAATTAGAAAAAATCATGGGTGAAAAAGCAGTACCTTTAAATGTTAAGGACCAAGGATTGAGTATCATTATGCTTGTTGGTTTGCAAGGAGCTGGGAAAACTACCACTGTTGGTAAACTAGCAAAGTTTTTACAAGATAAGCAAAACAAACATCCAATGCTTGTTGCATTAGATGTTTATCGTCCTGCGGCAATTGAACAGTTAAAAACGATTGGACAAGATTTGGATATGCCAGTCTTTGAAAAAGGCACAGATGTTAATCCGGTTTTAACAGCAAAAGAAGCATTAGGATTTGCAAAAGATCACAGTCACGATGTGGTAATTATTGATACCGCTGGACGCTTACAAATCGATGAAAAAATGATGAAAGAATTAGTTGATATCGAAGCAGCTGTGGAACCCGATGAAATACTTTTAACCATTGATGCAATGACAGGACAAGACGCAGTTACAACAGCTAAAGGATTCCATGAGCAACTCTCTATTACAGGGGCTATATTAACCAAACTAGATGGTGATACACGTGGCGGAGCTGCCTTAAGTTTACGCCAAGTAACAGAGGTGCCAATCAAGTTAATGGGACTTGGTGAAAAACTTGATCAATTAGAAGTTTTCCATCCTGAACGAATGGCATCACGAATATTAGGCATGGGTGATGTGTTAACACTTGTCGATAAGGTAACTGAAAATATTGATGAAACTGATATGATGTCGATGATGGAAAAAATGATGAGTGGAAACTTCAACTATAACGACTATATCAAACAACTTAAAATGATCAAACGAATGGGATCACTTGGCGGTATTTTAAAACTTATCCCAGGTGTTGGAAAAGCGTTAAAAAATCAAGATATTGATGAGAAGCAACTTGTCTATGTAGAAGCTATGATTTCATCGATGACCAAACAAGAACGCAAACAACCAAGATTGATAGAAAAAAGCAGTTCACGTAGACGACGAATCGCTAAAGGTAGTGGACGAAAAGTCAGTGATGTTAATCGTCTTATTCAAACTATGCAACAACAATCAAAGATGATGAAACAAATGAAAAATATGGATCCATCCCAAATAAATCCAAATAATCCTTTAGGAAGTATGCCGAAACAAAAGGCAAAAAAAGGAAAAGGTAAAGGCAAAGGGCGTTTCCGTTTCTAGATATTGAAAACAGTAATTTGCTAGATGCAAATTACTGTTCTTTTTTTAAGAATTGTTTGATGTAATGAATTAATCCATCTTCGGTATTTGAATACTCTGTGATATCATCTGCATGAACCTTCAAGCGATCTTGAGCATTTTTCATTGCGACACCAAGACTGGCATATTTAAGCATTTCAATGTCGTTGTGGGCATCACCAAAGGCGATGATATTTTCTCTTGGAATCTTTAGGTGCTCCGCAACATATGCTAATCCCTTACCTTTATTCGTCTCGGGGGTATAGAGTTCTAAAACGTGATGATAGTGTTCTCCCCAATTCCGACATAGGACGCGATCTTTAAAATGCTTTTTAACATAGGACTCAATTTGTTCTGATTGTTGTGGTTTAGCTATGATTATAAATCCGTTTGTATTTTCATCAAGGGTTTTGTTTAAGTCGCCAACAAATAAACGGGCACCGTTAAAGTTGTGTAATAATGGTTCAATCTCTTCTGTCTCTCGATATAAAAAGATATCATCCTTTACTTCACCAAAGCAATTGTCGATATAATTAATATTATCATTAAAAATGGTCAAGATATCATTTTTATCTATTGTCAGTGAGTAAGGCTCAAATGTCTTATCGTGATCACTTGTGACTAACCCACCATTGTAGTTGATTAGAGGTGTTTTCAGACCTAACTCACGATGGAATGGTTCACTACTACGATAGGGTCTTCCGGTTGCTAAAACAATGGTATGTCCGTCGGATTTTAATTGTCTAAGGTAAGTTTTTGTGGCTTCAGAAATGGTCTCCCAATCTTGCAAAAGGGTACCATCTAAATCTAAAGCAAATAAATATTTTTTCATATAAATCACCTTTATTATTATGACACATTTGACTTTTTTACACAATACTTATGATAATTATGTTATAATGATATGTAGTGAGGAGGGAAAACCATGTTTGACTTTTCCTTAGGTGGTTTTACCAATTTCTTTTTTGGTATGATTACCGGTATATTTCTGTTTACGGCGACGACGGTTTATTTAATTGTTCGTGGCAAAAATGTGGATGTTTCTGATATCACAAGACCACAGGTTGATGTGAATGATGAAGAGCTTAAACAACTTATTATTAGTAGACAGAAAAAATTGAAACACAGTTTAAAATTGAACCGTGATAGTGTAGCGAAGTTAACCTTTGATATTAGCTATGAGTTAATAGAGGAAATTGCACGCTATTTTTTTCCAAATTCAAAGTATCCAATGCTGGAACTTAGTATTCATGAGTTGATCTCATTAAATCACTACATCAGTGATCGGATAGACGATATTCTTGATAAACCGATATTGAAAAATACCAAAAATATTCGGGTAACCAACATAATGAAAATGTATGATAAGAAAAAAATGGTGGAAGAAAGTCGTGCAGTAAAATGGTCAAAAAAATATAAAGTTGGTAAAATATTAAAGTATGGATCAATGGCATTTAATGCAGTAAATCCTGTTTATTGGTTTCGTAAACTTGTTATCAATACGTCAATTGATGTCATTACCCGTAAGGTCTGTATTGTGATTATAGGAGTAGTTGGAGAAGAAACCGTAAAGATTTATTCTAAGAAAGTCTTTGATGAAGATTATGATTTAAACTTAGTAGATGATCAACTAGAGAATTACTTACAAGGAGGAGATGACGAAGATGAAGAAAATCTCGACACTTAAAGAATTTTATAATGCAATTGAGACCCATGATAAGGTGATTACTTTCTGGCATACAAAGTGGTGTCCAGATTGTATCGTTATAAAACCACATTTACCTAAATTAGAAAAGGAGTTTGACGCGTTTGACTTTTTAGATATTGATCGTGATGAGTTAATCGATTTAGCAAAACACTTAGAAGTATTTGGTATTCCAAGTTTTATTGTATTTGAAAATGGAGACGAAGTTGATCGTCTTGTAAATAAACGAAGAAAAACATATAGTGAAGTAAAAACATTCATTCAAAATAGTACGACATGATGGGGTGATGGGATGTTCTTTTTTAAGAAAATGCGTAGTTTAGTTGTTACTGAACGGTCAGAAGATACCGTTCCTTTTGAAATACCACAAATCGTTGAAAAGAAAGAACCTTACAAGCAAGAAAACTTTGTTAGTCCTATATTTGGACGAAAAGTCAAAGATGATGTTGTAATTCCGAATCCATATAAACGTGAAGGCGATGTGGATTTACAGTTTGATAGTTTTAGAACGAAACCTAAAATGAGTAAAGAAGAGATGATTAAACGTTATGGCACAGCTTATCCAGAGTTTGATTTGGTGAAAGGAAGAAATCTAAAAGAAGCAATGGATTCCCAAAGCCGACGTAAAGAAGAAAAAAGACATAACTCTACCTCTTTTGAAACTAGGCAATCTCATACAACTGAAGAAAACATATCACCCCAGCCATCCAAAAAAACAAACATTAGTGACTTTTTCGATCGTAAAAATCAAGACAAAACATCACATTTTGAAAAAACAGCTGATGAGCAAGATGTTGTATCAAAAAAACAACCTGAAAAAACGCATGAGACACCGGTGACAACACCGGATAATAAGGTATCTCAAAAGGTAGAAAAGCCAAAGAAAACAAAGGCTGAGTACACCCTACCAACAGCTGATTTATTACAAAAGCCAGTCCGAAAAGTCACGAATAATAGTGAATGGCTAAATAAGCAAATTGATATTTTAAATCAAACATTTGAAGAGTTTAATATAGGCGCATCGGTAAAAAAATATACCAAAGGTCCAACTGTTACTAGATATGAAATCGCACTTGATAAAGGTGTGAATGTTAAAAAAATTACGGGTATTGCGGATAATATTAAAATGGCTCTTGCCGCGAAAGAAATTCGTTTAGAAGCCCCCATTCCTGGGAAAAATACTGTTGGTATTGAAGTCCCAAATGAGAAAGCAGATATTGTGCATTTTTATGATGTTGTAAAAAAAGATGCGTTTATCCATGCGACAGATCCTTTAACCGTAGCGCTAGGTATTGATATTGATGGGCATGGTGTATTTACTTCCATACGTACAATGCCGCATGGCTTAGTTGCTGGTGCGACAGGTAGTGGGAAAAGTGTGTGTATTAATACATTATTAATGAGCTTATTATTTAAGTATACACCAGAAGAGTTAAAACTCTTGTTGATTGATCCCAAAATGGTTGAACTAAGTGTATATAATGATTTACCACATCTTATTACACCAGTGATCACAGATCCTAAAGTTGCGATGGCGGGATTGAAATGGGTTGTTGATGAGATGGAAAGTCGATTTGATACATTTGCAAAATATCATGTTAGAGATATTATGGCATATAATAAATACGCGAAAACTGAAAACCTAGATGACATGCCGTTTATTGTTATTGTTGTTGATGAGTTAGCTGATTTAATGATGGTATCATCATCGAATGTCGAAGACGCTATTATGCGCTTAACGCAAAAAGCAAGAGCATGTGGAATCCATTTAATAATTGCTACACAACGTCCAAGCACAGATGTTGTTAAGGGAACTATTAAGTCTAATATACCAACGCGTATTGCCTTTATGGTATCATCACATGTTGATTCAATGACCATTATTGATGGTGCTGGTGCGGATAAATTATTAGGCCGTGGTGATATGTTGTTTGTTGAAAGTGGTAAACCACATCACCGGGTACAAGGTGCCTTTATTTCTGATGAGGATATCCGTCATGTAACCAATTATATACGTAAACAAGCACCAAGTGATTATTTGTTTGATGAAGAAAGTTTGATTAAAAAAGTAACCACAGAAGTAGAAGCAGATGAATTAACAAAACCTGTCGCATACTTCGTTGTCGCAGAAGAAGCTGCCTCAATTAACAAGATTTCAAAAGAGTTCAAGATTGGATTTAATCGTGCTCAACACATTGTTGAGACACTCTTTGATATGGGCATTGTTTCGGATAATGTTGGCTCAAGAGCTCGTGATGTACTCATGACAAAAGAAGAACTAGACAAGCTGTTTAATTAAGGAGATGACATCATGAACGCACAGATAGAATATGATGACCAAATAAAGATACAGTTAACACACATCGCAAGTATACAAAGAGAGTTAATGCTGAAAGTACCCGCCGTATTACTCATCATTTTAGTTCATAGAATCTTATTAATGATTGATCCATACCAAGATTTTAATCCAACACATACATTGGTATTCGATGTGTTACTTGCAGTAACGGTTTTTGTCTCGGTAACGTACTTATTATATGACCATACAATTAAGGAAAATGACTTAGAAAAAGCAGTCCCCTATCGTATATATAAAGTCTTTCATACCACATTGGACTATATGGTGATTATTCCCTATTTAGTCTTTTCAATTACCGTACTCAATATGTTTGTCTTTAGTTTTTCCCCTATCAGTGGGTCTTCTATGGCCCCATCATTCTCAGATGATGAGGCAGTGATATTCTCGCATTTAAGCAATGAATATGAACGGGGAGATGTCGTCATATTATATGAAGACACCCTTGATGACCCCTACTTAATTAAACGCATTATTGGCTTACCAGGTGAGACAGTTACGATTAAAGAAGGCCGTGTTTATATTAATGATACATTATTAGAAGAACCTTATATTGACGAAACCGAAGTGGTAACCTCATGTCTACAACCACAACAAAATGAATGCCGTTTTACCGTTGAAGAAAATACTTATTTTGTATTAGGGGACAACCGCAATGGACACGCACTTCAATCACTAACAGGGTATTCCATTGATTCGAGAACATTTGGTGTGGTTGATGAAGCAAATATTTATGGTAAAGTCATTTTTCAGTTTAAAGACTATAATTTATTAAATAGGTGACAATTATGAAACAAATACAATGGTATCCTGGTCATATGGCCAAGACCAAACGCCAATTGAAAGAAAAGATGAAACAAATTGATGTGGTCTTAGAACTTGTGGATGCAAGAGCACCAAAATCATCAATGAATCCAATTATTCCTGATATTAGTCAAAACACTCAACGTGTTGTTGTCATGAATAAAGCAGATTTAGCGGACCAATATCATTTAGATATGTGGCAAATGTATTTTGCAAAAGAGGGGATCCCCTCTATTTTTGTTAATGCCCAACATCAAAAAACAACACAAAAACTATATACACTCATTGATACTGTGACAGAAGATATGATTAAAAAAGCGCAGGAAAGAGGCATTAATGAACCCATTATAAGGCTAATGATAGTAGGTATTCCCAATGTAGGAAAATCAACTATCATCAATCAATTAGCGGGTAAGAAGAAATTAAAGATAGGGGATAAACCAGGTGTGACTAGACAAACGCAGTTTATTACTGTTAGAAAAGGACTAGAAGTTATGGATACACCAGGAATATTATGGCCCAAATTTGATGATGAAGCAATTGCCTTAAAACTTGCTTTAATTGGAGCAATCAAAGATAGTATTTTACCCATTGATAATGTGGTGATCTATGGCTTAAATTATTTACTAGAACACAATCCTGAGGCATTGAAGAATTATTACGATATTTTGTTAAGTGATGATGTCATTGAGGTGCTTGATAATATCGGGAGGGCACGCGGATGTATCATGCGGGGTAATGAAATTGATTATGATCGTGTTTATAGTTTGTTTTTACATGATTTTAGACATTTAAAATTTGGTCGCTTATGTTTGGATGAGGTGACTGACTTTGAGACAATTTGAAACGAAATATCTTAAACAAGGATATCGATTAATCGCTGGTACTGATGAAGCAGGAAGGGGTCCTTTAGCAGGACCAGTTGTTGCGAGTGCTGTTATCCTTGATGAGAATCATCCCATTGATGGTTTAAATGATTCGAAGCAATTAAGTGAAAAGAAACGTAACCATCTATATGATGAAATTCATAGGTATGCAAAAGCGATTGCAACAGTCTTTATATATCCCGAAGAAATAGATCAAATAAATATCTATCAAGCCAGCAAAAAAGCTATGAATGATGCGATTACGCAATTATCATTAAGACCAGACGTGGTATTAAGTGATGCCATGCCATTATCTTTAAAAGATATCATATGTGAGTCTATTATAAAAGGAGACACATTAAGTGAAAGCATTGCGGCAGCAAGTATTATCGCAAAAGTGAGTCGTGATCGGTATATGATTGATCAAGCTATCACCTATCCTGATTATGGATTTGACCGGCATAAAGGCTATCCTACCAAAGAACATATGGCGGCTTTAAAAAGATTTGGTGTGACACCACTACATAGAAGAAGCTATCAACCTGTCAAGGATCAGATTAATCGTCAAATTAAGTTAGATATTTAAGCCCTTATAGGGCTTTTTTTATATTGAAAAAAGACAACTAGTTTAGTAAAATTGGAGGCGATTACAATGAAACTATACAAAATGAAAAAGGAACGGCGTACGTAATTTCATTTAGACCTGAAAAACATCAGGAGGTAACATGTTAGGTTGGATAGATTTAAGTCATTATAATTTTCATGTAGTCATACTTTTAGAACCGATTCAACTAAAGTGGATGGTTAAGTATAAAGATCAACAATCTTTAGGACTACGATTGCATCATTATCCCTATGTAATTTGGATATTAAAACACAAAGCACCATCATTATGTAAAACATTTAAAGAATTAGAAACGAGCTATCAAATACTCCCAGATAATACAACACTAAAAGACATTGAATCAGCATTTATTCAGTCGTTAGAAGATTGGATAATCTATGTAACAGATCTTAATATCTACGATCAATTGTCATTTAACAACTGGGATGATCAAGCATTATTATCACTGACCGACTTCAAAGGTAAAACGATAGTTGATATTGGAAGTGGCACTGGTTCACAACTTTTCCGAATGACACCAAACGCTAAAAATGCTTATGGTGTAGAACCGATTGGCCATTTGAGAACGTATCTAAAAGAAAAAGCCCCTTCATTAGAACTCACCCATGTTTATATTGTCGATGGATTGTTGACAGAGATTCCATTTCATGATCATTTTTCTGATATAACCGTGACGGGCCATGTATTTGGAGACTTGCCAGAAGAAGAATTGGATGAGTTAGAACGCATCACTAAGCCTGGCGGTACGATTATCCTTATGCCTGGCAATGATGATCGAGATAATGAAGTACATTCATTTTTGCTTAAGAATGGGTTTAAATATGACCGGTTCTTTGAGTCGGGACCATCACCTTCACATGGTTGGAAACGTAAATATTGGAAAACAATGTGATGGAAAAGAGACAAAAATGTTTCTTTTTTTAGTTTTACACAGGTTATTTTATAAAAATTATGATATACTAGGACTATCACAGAAAAGGAGTTCATTTATGGAGAAAAAAAAGCAAGAACTTAAGCGATCTATAGGGTTATTCGGGGGGATATCAATTCTTACAGGTATCATGGTAGGATCGGGTATCTTTTTTATTGGGTCATATGTTTTAATACGGACAAATTACTCAACTGGAACGAGTTTATTTGTGTGGTTATTAGGCGGTTTAATTACCTTGATGTATGGTTTGATTTATGCTGAACTTGGCGCAATGATGCCTAAAGCTGGCGGTTATTATGTTTATTTACGTGAAGCATTCGGTAAACCAATAGCGTTTTTAAGTGGGTTTATGAATTTTACTTTAGCATCAAGTGGTAGTATTGCAGCATTAGCTATTGCATTCAGTTTAATTCTAAACAACATATTAGGATTACTGTATGGCATCCAAATGAGTGCATTGGTGATGTCACTTATTTCGATAGTGGCTATTATTGGTTTGTCCGTGCTAAATTACTTTGGGATTAAGTTAGGAACGCTTGTGCAAAAAGCATTTCTGGTCATTAAAGCAATTCCTATTTTATTGATTGTTATTTTAGGATTATTATTAGGGACAAATAGCGTCTCTCTTCAATTAGATTTTGCCGGATTAGGTGTTTTTGAATCTCTTACTTTGGTAGGGTATGCCGTCATCGCAACATTTTGGGCATATGAGGGCTGGACAAATCTTAATAATGTTGCTGGAGAAGTGAAACATCCAGAACGTAATTTACCCTTGTCGTTAATTATTTCAATAGGCTCTGTGACATTACTTTATGTGTTGTATCAGTTTTCGACATTCCGCGTCTTGTCTATCTCTGAACTTGAAACTATGATTTCAGGTGGTAACATTTATACAGGGATTAATGCTGGATTTTTATTATTAGGAAACATTGGTATGTATTTAGTCATGATAACGATGCTTTTAAGTGTTTTAGGCGCTCTTAACGGCGCAATAATTGTTTTTCCACGTGTTTATTATGCTATGAGTATAGACGGTGTGTTCTTTAGCAAATTTAAAGAAGTTGATTCAACTTACAAAACGCCTGTTTATGCAATTATTGGATCAGGAACAATGGCTATTTTGTTACTTGTGTTCGGGCTAGATGATTTAATTTCACTTGTAGCATTTGGAGGATTATTATTCAATACATTAATCTTTATTAGTTTATTTATATTCCGCAAAACAAGACCAAATATAGAGCGACCATACCGTGTTTGGGGATATCCATTCTTACCTGCTCTAGCAGTGATTATTACTGTTTTATTATTGATTGCGACATATGTTGAGAATTTACAATCGTCATTAATCGGAACAGGATTAATTCTCTTAGGTCTTCCAATTTATTACGGAATCGAGTATTATAAAAATAGAGTTAGTTCATAATTAACGATTGCCTAAGGAGGCTAAACATGCGAATGGAAAGCGATACAAAACTAGATTTTAAGGATGTCTTAATACGACCAAAGCGATCGAATTTATCAAGTCGTAAAGAAGTCAGTTTAAAGAGAACATACACCTTTAAACATAGCCATAAAGAATGGACTGGTATTCCAATTATGACTGCCAATATGGATGGTGTTGGAACATTAGAAATGGCCAACGAGTTACAAAAACGGCAACTCTTTACCTGTCTCGTAAAGACATATGATGAAGATGATTTAAAAGGCTTTAATGTTAATCCTGATTATGTTGCGATTAGCACGGGTATTTCGAAACGAGACTATAAAAAAGTGCAAGCAATTATACAAGCACATCCAGAACTCTACTTTATTTGTATTGATGTGGCCAATGGCTATTCAGAAAAGTTTGGAGACTTTGTTGAAAAGGTACGTACAGACTTCCCGCATTATACCATTATCGCAGGTAATGTAGTGACTGCGGATATGACACAAGAACTCATTTTACGCGGCGCTGACATAATTAAAGTTGGGATCGGGCCGGGTAGTGTTTGTACCACACGTATTCAGACGGGCGTAGGTTATCCACAACTCAGTGCAATCATGGAGTGCGCTGATGCAGCACATGGACTTGGCGCACATATTATAGCTGATGGAGGCTGTACATCACCCGGCGATATTGCCAAAGCATTTGGTGCAGGTGCAGACTTTGTAATGCTAGGCGGAATGTTTGCTGGTCATGACGAAGGTGGCGGGACAATCATCGAAAAAGTTATGCAAACAAAAGAAGTTGATCCAAAGACACAACAACTTAAGACTGAAACCAAAAAATATGTTGAGTTTTACGGAATGTCGAGTGATACTGCAATGGATAAACATCATGGTGGTGTGGCTGAATATAGAAGTAGTGAAGGGAGAACAGTTAGATTACCATATCGTGGCAATGTGGATTGTACAGTAAAAAATATCTTAGGTGGATTACGGTCGACATGCACATATGTTGGGGCACCAACATTAAAACAATTATCCAAATGTACAACATTTATTCGCGTTACAAAACAATATAATGACGTGTTTGAAGAATAAGACTAAATGCAACCTTTATGGTTGCATTTTTATATTTAGAGAAAATGACACTGAATAATAAATCATAAGTATGTCAAGTCCTTTGTTTCTATGATAGAATAATAATGGTGATAATATGATAACAACAATTTTATTTGATATGGATGGTGTGATAACCAATACTGAGAAGTATCATTTTGAGTCTTGGCAAGAAGCATTCAAGTTAGCTGATATAGATATTACGAAAAATAACTATCATGAACATGTTCAGGCGCGTAACCATCAACAAGCGATTAGCGCAGTGATTGGTTCAAATGACAAGAAAATAATTGAATTAATTTCACAAACCAAACGTCAGGTATATAAAGAACGTATTAATAAACATGTTGATGTGTATCAAGATACAATGAATTTTATTAAAGATGTAAAACAATCAAAACTTAAACTTGCAGTTGTGAGTGCCTCATCCATGGCCAAAGAAGTGCTTGACAAAGCAGGACTACTGGGTTATTTTGATCTTGTAATTGAAGGGACAAAAGATAATAACTTAAGAAATAAACCATATCCAGATCTATATCTTCATGCAATGGCTTTACTAGAGAGTCAACCAGAAGAAACGCTGATTATTGAAGATTCCCTATCTGGGATTAAGGCAGGTATTAAAAGTGGTGCAAGTGTCATTGGTGTTGAAAGAGATAAGTTGGATGATTTTGAACACAAAAGATGCACAGTAGTACCTAAGATAACAACTGATTTAGTAGGTGAACTGATATGAGGATAATCGATTTAACACGAACGATTACCGATTTAATTAGCACGTCGCCTTTTGATGATATGCTTTCTTTAACAACATATAAGACAATAGAGAATGATGGATATGCTGATTCAAGACTAGATACCTCAATGCATGTAGGTACCCATATGGATGCACCAAGTCATATGATTCCTGGTGGGAAATTAATGAGTGACTATCCCCTAGAACACTTTATTGCTCAAGGTGTCGCACTTGATTTTACGAACGCCAGTCAAATTGAATTAGAGGATAGTGATGCATTGAAAATTCCCATGCATTCTATTGTTATTATCCATACAAATAAACAAGTTGATTTTGGTGATGATGCTTATTATAATGACTATCCGGTACTTACAGATAAGTTTGTATCACTTTTAATCAAGCAACAAGTTAAAGCCATCATTTTAGATAGTTTTAGCCCTGATTATGCCCCTTTTACTATCCATAAAAAATTATTGAAACACGATATCTTAATTGTTGAAAATGCAGTGAATACCGACAAACTATTATCGCTCACTCATTTTGAGGTTAATATTATGCCACTTAAAATAGCTTCTGAAGGAGCATTTGTTAGAGCATTTGTTAAAATAATTGATTAATTTTAACAAAAATGGAGAAAAAACTGGATGACCTTTGTATATATGTGAAAAGGAGTTGAATTAAAATGAAAAAATTATTAGCATTTTTGGTTACACTTGCATTAGCCATAACTTTAGTAGGATGTTCAGGAACTGAGACAACCACTTTAAAAGAACCTTTATCAAGTGATGAAGCAATTGCAACACTATCATATTTAAGTGCTGGATTCATGAACACAGGGGATATAGATACCCCAACAGCTTCTGAACTTACATTTTTATCAGAACAGGAAACGACAGTTGTTGAAGATGAGTTAGATAATATTAATGTTTACGTTGATAAATTAATGGCATTCATTAATGGCGCAGATCAATTTGGAAGTATCATTGAAGAAACATCAGACCGCGCTGAATATGAACATAAAATGACAATCACAGTTAATCAAGATTTTTATGTTCTTTATTATAATTTAGATGTTGATTCGGATGCCATTACCGGAATCTTTATCGTTGATGACGTTGAGTATAATATCATTGCCACCAACAACTTAGAAGACAAAGATGAGTTAGACGATGAAAATGAAGAAATAGATAACGAAGACAAAGATGAGTTAGACGATGAAAATGAAGAAGTAGATACTGATGATGACTCTGAAGATGACGAAGATGAGGAAGAAACTGAAAAAGAAATGACGCTTACCGCAACAAACGGTACTGATACAATCACAATCACCTATAAGGCAGAAAGTGATGAAGAAGAAGTCGAAACAGAGTTTGTCATTGTTAAAAACATTGATGGTGTTGAAAGTGCCGTTGAACTCCAAATTAAACAAGAGGCTGACGAGTACAAAATTGAAATCGTAGAAGAAGGTAAATCATACGAATTCAAACGTGAAATGGAAGATGAAGGTCTCGTTTATAAACTTGAATATGAGGTTGATGGTGTTGAAGGAGAAATTAAAATAACTGTTGGCGAAAATGAAGCAGGAGAAACAATTTATACTTACGAAATTGAAGAAGAAGGTAAAGACCGTAAAGAAATTGAAAAAGAAGATCCTGACGATGATGAAGAGGAAGAGGAAGACGAGGATACAGAAGAAACTACAACAGCTTAACATCATATAAAAATAATGAAAGTGCCCATTATAAGGCACTTTTTTTGTGATTAATTATACAAAGTGTGTTATAATCAATAGCGGATTGGAGGCAATAATGAAAAGAATAGAAATAATAGATTTTAATGAGCCAGGTTATAAACCATTAGTAGCCTATAATAATTGGCGAGTTGCCATGTTAAATTATATCGATGAATTAGAAACAATGCAGATTGATAATTTTCAAGCCCACTTAGAAACAGATGAAACATTCATCTTGTTAAGTGGTAAGTGTATCTTGTTTTTGGGCGATAAGAAAGATGGCAGAATTGCCAATATTAACGCTATTGATATGGAACCTCATAAGATTTATAACATAAAAAAAGGGGTGTATCACACCCATACATTAAAAGAGGATAGTAAGGTATTAATTGTTGAGAATGATGATACTTCAGATGATAACTCACCCAAAGTTATGATTGATCAAGAGATTAATCATATTCTGACAGAACTTAAAGAAAAAGTCTGGACAGGAAAAAGTGATAAACATGAGTCATAAATGTCAAATTTGTCATATGAAGACCACGCCGCTATATGACCCTCAACTATCACTATATTATGATGTGTGTGATAATTGCGGGTTCATTTATAAGCAAACACAGTATCAGGTCAATGAAAAAAATGAAAAGGCAACCTATGATCAACACCAAAACACTTTTGAATCTACAGGATATGTAAATATGTTTGAGTCATTTATAGAGGCATTTATAGAACCTGTTGAAGGTCTCAAAAAAGGGCTTGAATTCGGTTCGGGACCAGGACCTGTATTATACGAACTCCTTAAAAGGAAGGGGTACGATATGATGCACTATGACCCTTTTTACCATCCGGATATGACGTATCAAACAAAGGCCTTTGATTTTATAACTACAACTGAGGTAGCTGAACATTTTGCTCACCCGATAGAAGAGTTTGAACATTTGAAATCTTTGTTAAAGCCAGGAGGGTATTTGTTTGTAATGACAAGTTTTAATAAGTATGATCGGGAAGACTTTTTATCATGGTGGTATCGTAGAGATAATACACACATAAGTTTTTATACAATTGAAACCTTTCAATATATTGCTAAAACGACCGGGTTAGAGATTTTAAAACACAATAATAAAAATGTAATTGTATTAAAAAAGAATGGGTAAAGAGTGTTTGATTTCTAATCAATTATAAAATATTAGAATATTTAGCTTGTTCGTGCTAAAATAAAAGAAAGAATATATCGACATAACATTTTTAGAATTGGATGATGTATATGTTTTATTTATTAGCAACTGATTATGGCTCAAGTTTTTTTCTTAATTTAAGCCTATTAATTATTATTGGTCTTATGGGTGGAATTATTTTTCATAGATTTAAATTACCAAAAGTAACAGGTTATATCTTTGCAGGAATTCTATTTGGACCAAACGCAATTGGTCTTATTTCAGGAGACTTTATAACGGATCTAAAACTTGTGAAAATACTAGCCATGGGATTCATTGGGTTTAATATCGGCATGGAAGTAAAAGGGTTAATATTAAAAAATAAAGGATTAGAAGTTATTTTAATCACGATAATTCAAGCATTATTTACATTTGCTGTTGTCTTTGCATTTGTTTATTTTCTAGCTAGTACACACAATATTGTATATGCCCTTATATTAGCATCAATCGCAACCGTTACAACACCTGCACCAATTATTGCATGTATGCGAAGCTATCAAACACAAGGGACATTATCTGAATTAATTCCTCCAGTAGTAGCGCTTGATGATATTGTTGGCATTATTGTCTTTACATTGATTTTACCGTTTGCGATATTCTTAGCAGGGCATGAAGGGGAAGTTATTACATTTATGGAACTAATCCAACAACCATTATTTGATATCGCGATGTCTGTCTTTATCGGATTACTTTTAGGATATTTCACATCATTAGTCATTAAATATTTACGCCATTCAACTAACATGTCACTTGAGTTAATCATAGTTGTATCAATCATGATTTCAGTAGGTATTAGTGAATTAGTCAATATGTCTGACATCTTAATTCCTCTCGTAATGGGGATTGTAATAACAAATTTCTTTAACCCAGAAATTATTAATAAAATCAAAAATAATACAGATACTATTTTACTCCCATTATTGCTGGTGTTCTTCACTATGTCAGGGGCGGATTTACGCATTCAACAAATGGATGTTATTGGAATATTAACTATAATTTACCTATTTGCACGGATATTTGGTAAGGTTTTTGGAACGATGATGGCTACTTATGCTGTTAAAGAAAATACAAAAGCGAAGAAGTTTTTAGGGCTAATGATGATTCCACAAGGTGGCGTCGCATTAGACATGGCAATTCTCGCTGAGTTACGTTTTGTTCAAATTGCTCAAGAAACAGGAAACATTCAATATGAGATCATCGGTCAAACAATATTCACCGTTGTCTTATCTGCAGTTATTGTATATAAACTTATTGGTGAAATAATTGTTAAAAAAGCATTCGAAAAAGCCGGTGAAATTCACGATCATGATCAGACATCACTTGATTTATTACGCTTTTAAAATAGAGATATAAATAAGGAGGTCGACTAATGTTTGAAGGATTATTGGGATTGCTTCACTTTATTTTGGTTATTTACACGCTCTACGTTTTATTTACAGGACCTAATCCAAAGAATTTAAACAAAATCATTTGGGCTTTAATTGTGATTTTCTTTCCATTGATTGGTGTTATTTTATATTGGATTATTGAAAAGAAAGTTTTAGGATAAAGGACTTTAATGAGTCTTTTTTTCTTTTAAAAAAAAACCGTCTACTTAGCCATTGCAGCAGTAAACGGTTGTGCATCTTTACGGTCATATGAGATATGGTTAAGCCGATATGTTGTGTAGGTGTGTGATAACAAGACAGCAGACCAGTTAATGATAACGATACCCCACCAGACACCATAAATACCAAGACCAAAAGTAGTACCAAGCAAATAAAACAGTCCAAACGGTAGTATTTGTCTATAAACACCAAGGATAATCGCAAAACGCGGTTTTTTTATACCTTGGATGGTGGAGTTGTTGACATTGATGAAGACATATGTTGTAAAGGCTATAGCTTCAATCCGTAAATAAGTTTTCCCCGCATTTACAACATCATTAGAATTATCAAAAATTTGTATTAGGAATGGCGCCAATGGTACAATCACAGCAGTACCAATTAGCATAATAATAACCCCGTAGAGTGTGGCTTTTTTACGGGTTTTTTTAATTCTTTCAAGTTGCTCTGCACCATAGTTTTGTCCAACAATAGATAATACAGCAACATTAAGTCCGAGTGCTGGAATTAGAGCAATTTGTTCAATCCTAACAGCAATACCATAGCCAGCTAAGGTACTTGACCCAGCATACTTAATGACATAGTAATTAATGATAAAGACACCAATCGCAATGGTCGCGCTGTTTAATGATGCAGGAATTCCTTGATCTAAAATATCTTTAATCGCTTCAAGTTTAATCTTAATAGGTTGAATATACTCAATTTTAACATAGCCAGATTGAAGCACATGATATCCTAAATAGATATTCCCCATTGCTTGAATAAGGATTGTCGCAATCGCGACACCCCTAACACCAAGTTCTGGTATGAATAACCATCCGAACATAAATAATGGATCTAGAAGGACATTCAGTAAGAATCCTATAATTAAGAAGTTTCGGTAGGGTTTAGTGATACCTTGAGCCTTTAAAATGCCATAAAAGGTACTGTTAATCATGAAGAATATTATACCAACTAAGATGGTTTGAGTATAGGTAATACCAATATTAATAACCGATTGTTCAGCCCGTGTTAAGGCAAATAAACCATCTATATATAGTGGCGACAATAAAGGGATAAAAAGTCCAAATATAATGGCTAGAAACAGCGCGTTTTTAGCGATGAGATGAAACTGTTTTTGATTATCTTTCCCCTTCTCGACTGCACACAATGCGGCTGTTCCATTTCCTAATCCGTTGCTGATAGAAAGAAGCAAAAAAAAATAGGAAAACTAATGGTGAGACCAGCTAAAGACTCAGTTCCTAAACGCCCAGCATAAAAGGTGTCCACAACATTATAAAATGTATTAAATAGAAAACCAACAGATGCTGGAATACTAATATTTTTGAAATGGTCTGTCAAACGTCCTTTCGTTAAATCACTTGCCACAGGAACACCTCCTATTTCTTATTAAACGTGTTTTGAGTGGATGAAAACGTTAATGCTTGTATGAGTTTAAGAGCATATAAAAATTACGCCTTACAGCGTAATTTTAAGGTTCTTTTTGTACTTTGTTTTAAGCGGGTCTACTTTATTCATTAAGGCACTTATAAAGATACCTCTTGCACAACTTGCGCCTCCTAAAATAATATTCTGTTTTAAGGCAGCTGCTGTCGTATCATTATGTGCTAAGATGTAGAAGATTAAAGGGACAGCCTGGTCAAGACCGCAAGCTACGCCACTATATTCTTTTATAAAAGAATCAATATCAATATCTGTTAAAGCTTTTGTTAAAGAAGGTTGATATGAAGCGGGTGCATTCTTAATGTTTTGCTGTAAAGTTTCTTTCATAGATATGCCATTGTCTAAATCATTTAGTAACTGTTTAAACAGTAGCATGAAATGTTTCGTATGTTTATAACTTGTAAATACATGAGCATAACGAAGGCCAGTTTTAATTCTATCTTCTTTGAAATGCTCATGAATCACCAAGTAAATTGCTGGTCCTATAAGCTGTTTATCAATGTAGGGGGTTGGCAGAGTTATATCATTATCTTCATAGCGTTTAATAAGATCTTTTCCATACCCTTCAATATACCCATCATAAGGTCCGTTATCGCTGATATGTTCATACACTGCTTTAAAGAACCCTTTTGGTGTAGGGATGTCGGTGTTCATTAAATAACGATGTAAGACAAGCATCATTTCTGCCATAAAATCAACATCACCAACACTGTAATTTGGATAAACATCAAACGCATGTTTTGCTTGCTTATACAGTTCATGGTCAATTGGTGCGAATAGAAGTTGTTTATCATCCTTTATGGAATTAAGCAACTCACGATCATAGATCCAGTTATATCCTAAAGCACTAGCACTACCAACAAGGGCAGCTTCTAATAAATCAAATTTTGCCACATTACTCACCTCTTTATAATTATTATAATGTAAAAACCGTATAAAAGAAATCAATACGACAAAAAAAGAGATGTTGCCATCTCTTAAACTTGGTTTATGCTTGCTTTATAAAGTGATGCATAATATCCATCTGCTTGAATCAGTTCTTGATGAGTGCCTCTTTCACTAATACCATTTTGACTTAAGACAAGAATCTCATCAGAATTAGAAATGGTTGATAGTCTATGTGCAATCACTAGGGTTGTTCGACCTTTACTTAGTTTGTCTAGAGCTGATTGTATGAGTCGTTCTGTGATTGTATCGAGTGAGGATGTTGCTTCATCTAAAATGAGTATAGGGGGGTTCTTTAAGAATACTCGAGCAATGCTCACCCGTTGTTTTTGTCCACCCGATAGTTTGACACCACGTTCGCCAACAAGTGTCTCATAACCATCTTCTAATGACATGATGAAGTCATGAATATTTGCTTGTTTTGCCGCAGTAACAACATCTTCATAAGTTGCTTCTGGTCGACCATATAGTATGTTATCTTTAATACTACCAAAGAATATATAAACATCTTGTTGTACGTGTCCTATGTTTGAACGCAATGAGTATATGTCGTAATCTTTTACATTAACATCATCAACTTTTACAGTACCTTTTTCAACATCATAAAAACGTGGAATCAGTTTTGATATCGTGCTTTTACCCACACCTGTTTCACCTACTAAGGCAACTTTCTGACCAGGCTTAACAGTTAAATTGAAATTCTTTAAAACGTGAGTACGGTTTCTTTGATAGGTGAAATCCACATTATCAAATTCTATTTTTCCTTGTGGGTCCTTCAAGAATACAGGATGATCAGGATTAACAATTTTGGGCTCGATTTGAAGTATTTTGTAAAACTTCTCATAGCCACTCCAACCTTTTTGAACCTGTTCAATTGTCATAATTAATGTTCTAATCGGTTGGATTAGATACGCTAAGTATAGAAAATATTGGGTATACTGTCCAACCGTTATTTGTCCTAAGTATACAAAGTAACCACCGAAAACTAACACTGCAATATAGAGTAAATCAATGAACCAATTCGTGCCACTTGAGAATATCCCCATTTGTTTATAAAAGTGATCATAAGATTCTTGGTATTGATTGGTAACACGGGTGAATTTTTGCATTTCGAAGTCCTCATTCGTAAATGCTTTTGTTAAACGAATACCTCCTAGAGAGTTTTCAATTTCAGAGTTAATTGATTCATGTGTTGTACGAGTTTTTCTTGAAGCATTCAACATCTTTTTACGGCGCATTGCACTAAAAATGACGAGTAAGACAATGAAGAAGAAGACGATTAATGTAAATGGTGCATGGATGTTAATCAAAATGATAAAACTACCTACTATCATGATTAATGAAACAAATAAATTTTCTGGTGTATGGTGGCTCATTTCGGATATATCTCGTAAATGGCCAACAATATAGGTCATAATACTACCTGTTTTATGTTCATCAAAGTAATCGGAATCTAATGTTTGAATCTTCTTAAAGAGGTCAATCCGCATATCTCGTTCAATTCGTGTTCCCATAACGTGGCCATAATAATTCACAAAGTAGTTACAGCCCATGCGAACCAAATAAAGCAAAAATAAAATAGCCCCAAAAGTAAAAATTAAGTTCAATCTTTCATTAGGGATATAGTCATCAATGAAATTTTTAACAATGACAGGAAATATAAGATTCAACCCACTCATAATTGTGGCGGCTAATGTATCTAAATAAAATAACAATTGATGGTTTTTATAGTAGTCAATAAATTTCTTTAACATCTAAAACACCTCAAAACTAATTATAACATAATTTATTAAAATGTGTTACAATAAATATGGTGAATAAAAACACTTTTAATTGATTATAATACGGTGTTATTCAACGACACGTAGCTCTTAATTATAATTCTTTATAAGTTGTAGAATGGTAAATGCAGCATGCATTTGAGCGTTAGTTTATTGAATAGTTCGATAGTCGAAACGATTTTCGGTAACACATTTTCGATAACACATTTTCAAGGTCGAATAATCATGAAATTGTTTCATAAAAAGGTTGTTTTATTCACATGTTTTGATATAATTGTAATGATATATTATAGGTGAGACAAAACAAACAGTGAGGTGTTTTGAAAAATGAAAATTGCATTAGGTGCAGATCATGGTGGTTTTGAGCTGAAAGAAGCCATCAAAAAGTTTTTAAAAGAGAAAGGCTTTGATGTGACAGATATGGGGCCTGAAACACAGGACAGTGTTGACTATAATGACTATGCTGTTAAAGTCGCAGAGGGTGTTCGCGATAAAAAGTTTGATCGCGGTATTTTAGTTTGTGGTACAGGTATCGGTATGTCTATTATGGCGAATAAAATTAAAGGTATTCGTGCAGCGCTTGTTCATGATGTATTTACCGCAGAAGCAACCAGATTACATAATGATAGTAATGTGTTAACTATGGGTGGCCGCATAATTGGTAAAGACCTTGCATTGAAAATTGTTGATGTATGGGTAAATACAGAGTTTAGTGGTGTTGAACGCCATGAACGACGTGTTAATAAAATTAACAATTATTGGGAGTGATGACGATGGCAAAAGTAACGGTATTGAATCACCCATTAATTGATCATAAAATGTCAATCATTCGTGATAAGTCAACCAATACAAAACGTTTCCGCGAGAACGTAAATGAAATTGGGGGATTGATTACGTATGAAATTACAAGAGATTTAGCAACGAAAGATGTTGAAATAGAAACGCCAATTCAAAAAACGATTGCAAAACAATTAAGTAAAGATGTTATTATTGTACCAATTTTACGTGCTGGTTTAGGGATGGTTGATGGTATTCAAATGATTATTCCAACAGCCAAAGTTGGTCATGTTGGTATGTATCGCGATGAAACAACATTACAACCACATGAATATTATGCGAAATTCCCTGCAGAAATTGTTGATGGGACTGTCTTGGTTGTTGATCCGATGTTAGCAACTGGAGGAAGTGCCTCTGCAGCTATTGATGCTGTAAAAAAACGTGGGGCTAAAGATATTCGATTTGTAGGATTAGTTGGGGCACCTGAAGGTGTTGAAAAACTTAATCAAGATCATCCAGATGTTGATATCTATTTAGCTGCATTGGATGAGAAATTAAATGATGTTGGCTACATCGTTCCAGGACTTGGAGATTGTGGCGACAGATTATTTGGCACAAAATAATGAAGGAAAAAGATACAGCTAGACTCATTGCTTTAGTGAGTGCTTTTGCGTTTGAGATGGTTGTATTGATTGGGGGATTGTTCTTTATTGGACGATTCTTAGATACACGCTTTGATAGTAGTCCGTTATTTACAATATTACTCGCATTAATTGCAATTGTTGCAGGTATTTTACGACTGATTAAACGGGCAAATGATTTGGAGGATAACGATGGATAAACGTGACCCTTTCTTAGTAACATTCCCTGTTATGTGGGGATTAACATTCATCATCAGTATTGTGCTTTGGTTGGTAAATCAACCAATCTGGGCATTATCTTATGCCTTAGGTTCAATTACAATGCTGTTTACGATGAGTATGTTATATAAAAGTTCAAAAAAAGTACTAGCTCAAGATAAACAAGGAGCTCAACGTATGGCTATCAAGAATTACGCCTTTAGATATCTATTTTATGCAATCATTCTGATTACAGCAGCAGTACATCCCAATTTGAATATCATTGTGACTGCTATCGGATTATTTTCATTTAAAATTGTTTTTTATATACTCTATTTTATAACTGATCGAGGTGAGCAAAATGCTTGAGTTTTATGTGGGATTATCAGGCGGGATTAAGGCATCATTAATCATCACATTATTAATGATGGTGATTTTGGTATTTCAAGGAATTAAGGTGTCACGTTTAAAGACAGATCAAGTGCCAACAGGATTTACATTAGTAGTGGTAAAATTAGTTGATAGTATTAATACTTCACAAAAGGATTTTTTCCCAACGTATTGGCGAAAATTCACCCCCTTATTGTTTACTATTCTACTGTATTTGTCGCTTGCGAACACAGCAGGACTTCTAGGGTTAACAGCTCCATTATCTAATATTAGTGTGGCATTAAGTTTCAGTATTTTTGCCTTTCTATCGATTCAGTTTTCAGCACTATTTATTAAGAAACCAAAGCAACGCGCTAAAGATATAGCTAGTCCACATTGGGCGTTTACACCGATTAATATTATTGGAGAAATGTCAACACCATTTGCGATGGGCTTACGTTTATTTGGGAACTTAATCAGTGGTAGTATTATCGCGCTATTTATTTATGCAATATTAGGATGGGCTGGTATAATTCTTGGACCATTCTTACATGCCGTATTCAATATCTTCTTTGGTGTTGTCCAGGCATATGTGTATTATATGTTACTGACCATTTTTATCAGTATGGCAGTAGAAGAATAGTTATTAACTGAGTTTTCAGATAATATATAAAATATAAAAAAATTTAGGAGGAAATAGCAATGGAATATGTTTCAATTTTTACAGAGTTTTTCGCAGCAGGTATGGCATTCTTAGGAGCAGGTATCGCTGTATTAACAGGAATTGGGCCAGGGATTGGACAAGGATATGCTGCAGGTAAAGCTGTAGAAGCTATCGGACGTCAACCTGAAGCTGTTGGCAGTATTCGTACCGTTATGATTACCGGTCAAGCATTAGCGGAAACAACTGGTTTATACGGATTACTTGTTGCAATCTTATTAATTTTTGCAAACGGATTAACATTATAATTAAAAATACGCTTTATTAGGAGGCAAAATCATGGGGTTTGCTGAAAAAATTTCGCTTTTTGTGAATGAAGCCTTAGGGGTTTCATTTGAAGAAATGGCGATTCAGATTATCTCAACGGTGATTTTGTTTTTGGTTGTTAAATACTTTTTCTGGGAAAAAGTTACGGCGTATTTAGAAGATCGCCGTAAAGAAATGTCAGAAAATTATGAAAAAGCTGTTGCGAATAAAAATGCATCAGAAGATTTAAAAAAGCAAGCTGAAGAAGAATTGATTTTAATCAAAGAATCGGCTAGCGAAAAATACAACCAAGCCAAAGAACGTGGTGAAGAAAAGCGCAAAGAAATCATTTCGGAAGCTAAGAATGATGCGAAAACAATTATTAATAATGCCCATAAAGAAGTGGACAGTATGGTTGAAAAAGCAAAAGCAGAAATTAATGATGAAATTGTGAGTGTTGCAACGTTGATGGCAGAAAAAATCATCGAAAAAGAGATTGATGAAACACAACATAAAAAGTGGATAGAAAAAGCTACAAGTGAGGTCATGAAATCATGAGTTTACTTGGGTTTCAATATGCAGAAGCTTTGTTTTCTCTTGCAAATGAAGCCAAAAAAGCTGATAATATTTATCCCCTTTTTGATACTGTATTAACACAAATTGATCGTGATAGTCATATTTTCTTGACACATCCAAATGTGCCTAAAGAAGATAAAAAAACAGTTATTGCAAAAATGAGTGAAGATGAACTTTTTCGTCATTTTTTGTTTGTGTTGATCGATAATAATCGGCTAAATGAATTGAATAACATTAAAGATGAGTATAAAACGATTCTAGATAAGCAGAATAAGTTGTTAGAGGTAACGGTCTATTCGAGAAAGAACTTATCAGATACAGAAAAAGATCGTGTTATTAAAGATCTTAAGCAAAAAACAAATCGAGATATATCGCTTAAAAATGTTGTTGATGAATCAATTGTTGGTGGACTAAGAATTGAGTATGAAGGATATATACTTGATGATACTATCAATAATTATTTACACAGCCTAAAAGCTAACTTAAAGAAATAGCGAGGTGGAATCATGAGTAAAATTAATCCAGCAGAAATTAGTTCGCTGATTAAAGAACAAATAAAGAAATATAGTTTTGACATTAAAACAGATAACGTAGGAACTGTAATTAGTGTCGGTGATGGGATTGCATTAATTCATGGTTTGGATCAAGCAATGAGTGGAGAATTACTTGCTTTTCCAAATGATGTGATGGGCATGGTTTTAAACTTAGAAAGTGATCATGTAGGTGCGATTCTTCTTGATGAAAGTACCGCCATCAAAGAAGGCGATGAAGTCAAGACGACAGGACGGATTTTAGAGGTGCCTGTAGGCGAAGCCTTAATTGGACGAGTGGTTGATCCGCTCGGTAATTCTATTGATGGTTTAGGTCAAATAGAAACCGCTAAAACGCGTCCTATTGAACAAAAAGCAACCGGTGTAATGAGCCGTAAAAGTGTTGATGAGCCACTTCAAACAGGAATTAAAGTACTTGATGCTTTAGTCCCTATCGGTCGTGGACAACGAGAGTTAATTATTGGTGACCGTCAAACAGGGAAAACATCGATTGCGGTGGATACTATTATTAACCAAAAAGGTAAGGATGTCATTTGTATTTATGTTGCTGTCGGTCAAAAAGAAAGTACTGTTGCGAGTGTCCATGAGACATTAAAACAACATGGTGCGATGGATTATTCAATCATCGTTAATGCGAGTGCGTCACAACCATCTCCACTTCTTTATTTAGCGCCATATGCAGGTGTTACAATGGGAGAAGAGTTTATGTTTGAGGGTAAAGATGTTCTTGTTGTCTATGATGATTTAAGTAAACATGCGACAGCTTATCGCGAATTGAGTTTGTTACTTCGCCGCCCACCAGGACGTGAAGCATTCCCTGGTGATGTATTCTACCTTCATTCAAGATTGCTAGAGCGTGCTGCGAAGTTAAATGATGACTTAGGTGGGGGAAGTTTAACAGCCTTACCAATTATTGAAACACAAGCTGGCGACATTAGTGCTTACATTCCAACCAATGTTATTAGTATTACAGATGGTCAAATATTCTTGCAAAGTGACCTATTTTACAGTGGCGTACGCCCTGCGATTAATGCCGGTTTATCGGTATCTCGTGTTGGTGGTGCAGCGCAAATCAAAGCAATTAAGAAAGTCTCAGGAACACTCCGGTTGGACCTTGCTTCATACCGTGAGTTAGAAGCATTTACGCAATTTGGTAGTGATTTAGATGACGCTACAAAAGCACGTCTAGAGCGCGGTAAACGAACTGTTGAGATATTAAAACAGGGATTACATGAAACGCTACCGGTAGAAAAACAAGTCTTAAGTATTTACGCTTTGACAAATGGCTATTTAGATGATATTAAAATTGATGACATTGATCGTTTTGAAACAGAACTCCATGAGTATTTTGAACAAGATGATGAGGGTAGTAAATTGTTGAAACAAATTGTTGAAACGAAAAAACTACCAGATACTGATACACTCGATGATGTGTTAGAACGTTTCAAAAAAGTTTTTGTATAAGGTGGTGTTATTATGGCATCAATGCGAGAAATAAAATCAAGAATTAACGCAACCAAAAAGACATCACAGATTACCAAAGCGATGCATATGGTAAGTGCCAGTAAATTGAAAAAAGCTGAAAAGCTTATGAAAGATTATCAACCATTAATGTATCGACTCCAGGAAATGATTGATAATGTGTTAGAGACATCTGAAGATGTCTCGCATCCAATGCTTATTAAGCATGATATTGAAGTCACATGTTATGTCATTGTCTCAAGTGATCGTGGGTTAGCAGGTCCTTATAACTCAAGTGTGTTTAAAGCGTTTAAAGCGCACGTTAAAGAACACCATCAAAGCGATAATGAATTTATTGTTGCACCGATCGGCCATAAAGCGATGGGTTTTGCCAAAAGAGAAGGATACCAACTGTTAAATGATAAACCAATCAATGTAAGAGATGACATTCAGTTCATTGATTTTAGAGAAATTACAGATCTGTTTATGACTGCTTTTTTAAGCGGTAAAGTTGACAAAGTTGTTGTCTACTATAACCATTTTATTAATACCATAACACAACAAGTTGAATCATTTGATATATTACCTGTTACACAAAATGAAGATGATCAAGACGAGGATAAAGAAGAACCACAATCCACACTAAATGATATTTACGCATATGAACCTAATCCACAAGAAATTATCAATCATTTAGTACCGATGTATGTTGAAAACACACTATATGGCATTATTTTAGATGCCAAAGCAAGTGAACATGCATCACGGATGACTGCGATGAAGAGTGCAACTGATAATGCAGAAGAGTTAATTCAAGACCTTCAATTACATTATAACCGTGCTCGTCAGGCCGCAATTACAATTGAGCTAACTGATATCATTGGTGGCGCCAATGCTGTTAGCTAGAGGAGGAATTTGATGAACAAAGGTAAAGTCACACAGGTTATGGGACCTGTCATTGACGTTAAATTTGAAGAAGAGTTACCAGAAATTAACCATGCATTAACGATTCAAGTAGATGCAGAGGATAATCATAATGTTGCCATTGATTTGACACTTGAAGTATCACTTCACCTTGGTGATAATGTTGTTCGTACAATTGCCATGGATTCAACAGATGGGATTGTTCGAGGAATGGAAGTAGTGGATACCAAAGCGCCAATTAGTGTCCCTGTAGGGAAAGAAACATTAGGACGTATTTTCAATGTACTTGGAAATGAAATTGATGGAAAAGGGGAACTATCAAAAGATATTCAACGAGATCCAATTCATCGTCCTGCCCCTAAATTAGATGAATTAAGTAGTGACGTCGAAATTCTTGAAACGGGTATAAAAGTTGTTGATTTACTCGCGCCTTATATCAAAGGGGGTAAGATCGGACTCTTTGGTGGTGCTGGTGTAGGAAAAACGGTACTGATTCAGGAATTGATTAATAATATAGCACAGGAACATGGTGGTATTAGTGTATTTGCCGGTGTTGGCGAACGTACACGTGAAGGAAACGACTTATATCATGAAATGACAGATTCGGGTGTTATCAAAAAAACTTCAATGGTGTTTGGTCAAATGAATGAACCCCCTGGTGCAAGAATGCGTGTTGGATTAACGGGATTAACGATGGCTGAACATTTCCGTGACCGTGAAAAGCAAGATGTTCTTCTATTTATTGATAATATTTTCCGTTTTACCCAAGCTGGTTCAGAAGTATCAGCGTTACTTGGTCGGATGCCAAGTGCGGTTGGATATCAACCGACTTTAGCAACTGAAATGGGGAAATTACAAGAGCGTATTACCTCAACGAAAGAAGGATCAATTACATCAATTCAAGCGGTCTATGTGCCTGCGGACGACTATACAGATCCAGCCCCAGCAACAACCTTTACGCACTTAGATGCGACAACTAACTTGTCACGTAAAATTAGTGAGGAAGGTATTTATCCAGCGGTGGATCCTCTTGCGTCGACCTCACGTGCCCTAGCGCCTGAGATTGTTGGTCAAGAACATTACGATGTTGCACGAGAAGTTCAAAGAACAATTCAACGCTATAACGAGTTACTTGATATTATTGCTATCTTAGGTATGGATGAATTAAGTGAAGAAGATAAATTAGTTGTGCATCGTGCAAGACGTATACGATTATTCTTAAGTCAAAACTTCCACGTTGCAGAACAATTTACAGGTCAACCAGGAACATACGTTTCTGTTGAAGATACCATTAAAGGATTTAAAGCACTTTTAGAAGGTGAGTATGATCACTTACCTGAAGAAGCCTTTCGTTTAGTCGGAAGTATTGAAGATGCTGTCAAAAAAGCTGAATCTATGAAGTAGGTGAAAATATGAAAGTCAATGTCGTAACCCCAAGTGGTGAACTGTATAACGAAAATGTTGATTATGTTGTTGTCTCATCACAGATGAATGGTGAGTTTGCGATTTTAAAAGATCATATTCCCATCATTTCATCAATTGATAAAGGCTATGTCAAAATGGTACGCGACGACAAAGCATTATTCACCGTGATTATTAATGGTGTTGTTGAACACAACAATAATATTGTGAACGTTAGTGCACAAGAAGCGCATGTTGGTATGAGTAAAGAAAGTGCGATGGACCATTTAAATACCGTCCGTGAAGAACGCCTTGAAGAAAATAGAAAGCGTAATTTTGACTTTGCTAAGGCAGAGCGAGAACTCAAGAAAAACATTAAAAAAGCAAAAGCAGGAAAATAGTTTATAAGCAAGTAACGCATTGTTACTTGCTTTTTTTAAAGACAAGTAAGGTGATTATTAATTGATTTTATTTGACATACAAAGTAAAAAGAATTAGACTATGGGCAGAAGGAGGTGGGACCAGTGATTGGTCAAGATATTTTATTTTTCAATTCTTTAGACAGTACAAATGAGTATGTCAAAAACCACCTTGACAAGTTGGAACCGGGGACAATTGTTACAGCCAAGAGACAAATAGCTGGTAAGGGTAGACGTGGTAAAGAGTGGATTAGTAATGAAGGAAATCTATTTTTTAGCTTGTTATTAGAAAGAGATTATGACTGTAATTTTTCCTATGTCATGCGGGCTAGTACCGTCTTGGTTCAAGCACTAGCTGAGTTTGGTCTTGAGGCTAAGATTAAATATCCAAATGATATTATGGTAAGAGGAAGAAAAATTGCTGGTATTTTGATTGAAGCGAAAAAGGGATTTATGATTATTGGTATTGGGTTGAATGTAAGAGAAGAGCAGTTTGAAACCCTTGAAGCCAAAGCAACAAGTATTAAATTTGAAACAGGATATAATTTTGATCCACTAGATATTTTATATGCTTTTGTCAAAAACTGTAATGATATTATGCACAAAGAAGAAGAGCACTTATATCAACAGTATATTGCTCATTCGTATGTTATTGGTAAAGAAATAAAGTTTCAAGGTCACAAAGCAACGATTACAAAAATTACCCGTAAAGGGTTATTACAAATTTCATTTGATGATACATTCAGATTGGTATCAATGGATGACATTACATTAGAGGAGTTGTATTATGACAAGTAAAACAAAAGATTTAACGGAAATCGCGATTTTTCCCGCTTTAATGGCGGCAACGGCAGGGATTGTCATTCCATTAGGGAGTTTACCACCAATCACCTTACAAACGTTGTTTGTCATCTTAGCGGGATTATTATTGTCACCCAAAAAGGCATTTCTTAGTATGAGTGTGTATGTTTTATTAGGGACTATTGGACTCCCTATTTTTAGTGGTTTTACTGGTGGACTAGGCGTGGTTTTAAGTAAAAGTTTAGGATTTCTAATTGGGTTTATTATAGCCGCTTTTTTTATTGCTAAAATGAAAAACATAAATTTTATAAATAAAAATTATGTAAGTGTTTTCGTCATTTTACTTATTGCCAACGCAATTATATATATGAGTGGAGCCGCATATTTAACTTTTGTATCAAATGTAAGATATTGGCTTGTTATAAAGGCATTCTACTTGTATGTTCCTGGCGATATTTTGAAAATATGTGTCTCATTGTATGCATATGTGCGCATACGTTCAGACGTAACATATGAGCGAGAATCAATATGAAAATAAAATTGATGCTTTGAACTTCAAAAGGATTTGACAAGTCCTTTTTTTTTGGATAAAATAGGATATAATTTAGAAAGATTGGAGGATAATTATGGTATTTGAAGAGTTAAAGGACATTATTGCAAACGAATTAGGTGTTGATAAAGACGAAGTCACACTTGAAGCAAACTTGACAGAAGATTTAGGGGCAGATTCATTAGATGCGGTTGAATTAATCATGGCATTAGAAGATGAATTTGATTTAGAAATTAGTGATGAAAAAGCACAATCGTTAACAACTGTCCAATCGATTGTTGATTACATCGAAAATAACAAATAAAACGTAATTTTTTTATTCGAAAAAATATTTGAATTTCAAAGTATCTGAGGAGGATATTATGGACTTACGTCAGATAAAAAATATATTAAAGGAATTTGAGAACTCTAAGGTGCATAAATTAGAATTGAGTAATGACGAATTTTCTTTAAAATTAGAAAAAGAAGGTAAAACTAATAATAATATCACTTCCTCTCTAACGCCAGCGGCAAATACAGCAGTAGTTAGTGAACAAACAACTACTGCTGCGCCAAAGGCAGAGGAAGAAAACACGAATGTATTAGTGAAAGCACCATTGGTGGGGACATTCTATAATAGTCCATCGCCAGACAGTAGTCCGTTTGTTTCACTAAATCAAACAGTATCAGAAGGGGACACTTTATGTATTGTTGAAGCGATGAAAGTTATGAATGAAATCACGGCACCTGTGAGTGGTAAAGTAGTGAAGATCCATGCTACTGATGCAACTATGGTAGAGTATGGAGAAGTCCTTTTGGAGATTGAAGCATAATGTTTCAAAAGGTTTTAATTGCAAATCGAGGTGAAATCGCTGTACGAATTATTCGAGCGTGCAAACAGTTAGGGATAGCGACCGTTGCAATTTATAGTGATGTTGATAAAGAAAGTTTACATGTCCAAATCGCCGATGAGGCTGTTTGTGTTGGTGGTGCCAAAAGCAGTGAATCATACTTACATATGGAAAACATTGTCAGTGCTGCGATCGAAACCCATGCAGAAGCGATTCATCCAGGATTTGGATTTTTAAGTGAGAATGCAGATTTTGCGGAATTGTGTCATGAAGTAGGATTACGGTTCATTGGTCCACAAGCTGATGTCATTCGCAAAATGGGAAATAAATCAGAAGCGCGTAAAACAATGATAGAAGCAGGTGTTCCTGTAGTCCCTGGTAGTAAAGGCATTATAAAATCAGTTGAGCATCTTAAGGAATTAGCAGATGAGATTGGACTACCGGTATTGATTAAAGCCAGTAGTGGTGGTGGAGGACGTGGTATGCGTATCGCTTACACCAGAGATGAACTTGTCATAGGCTATGAAACTGCGAAATCAGAAGCAAAGAACGCTTTTGGGGATGACCAAGTATACCTTGAAAAGTTTGTTGAAAACCCAAAACATATTGAGTTTCAGATATTGGCTGATAAGTATGGCCATGTGATCCATTTGGCAGAGAGAGATTGTTCTGTTCAAAGACGCAATCAAAAAGTTGTGGAAGAGTCACCATCATTAATCAGTGATGATTTAAGACAGCAAATGGGAGAATCTGCTATAAAAGCAGCTAAGGCTGTAAAGTATGAAAATGCCGGTACAATTGAATTCCTTGTAAGTCAAGGCAAGTATTATTTCATTGAAATGAACACCCGTATTCAAGTTGAACACCCTGTAACTGAGATGGTTACAGGCGTTGATTTAATTAAAGAACAAATTCGTATTGCGAGTGGCGAAAAACTATTACTTAAGCAATCAGATATTACTGTCAATGGACATGCCATTGAATGTCGTATCAACGCAGAAGACCCCAATCATAACTTTAGACCATCCCCGGGAACTGTCGAGTTATTACATGTACCAAATGGATTTGGTGTACGATTTGATAGTTTCTTATATACGGGGTATACCGTGAGTCCATATTATGATTCATTGGTCGGGAAATTGATTGTTCACGATCATTCACGAGAGGCAGCGCTGATGAAAATGCGTAATGCGTTAGATGAACTGATTATTGAAGGATTTGCATATAATCGAAGCTTCTGTCGTCAAATAATTAGTCATAAACAGTTTAGGCGCGGAGACTTCGACACATCGTTTATCGCTAAATATAAAGATATGCTGATAGGTGATGACTATGAATAAACTCGTAAAAGCATTTGAAACGCGTAAAAAAGATACGCAAAAAAAGAAATATTTAACGTTAAAACAAAACTATAAAAATGCCGTAGATGTCCCTAAAGGATTATACGAAAAGTGTCCAAAATGTAAAGAAACAGTGAATATGAATCATATGAAAAAAACATTGTTTACATGTAAACACTGTAATGAACATTTTCGTATGCGAGCTGTCGATCGAATTCGTATAACGGTTGATGAAGGTACCTTTGTTGAAAAGGGACTAGGGTTTATTACCTTGAATCCGCTCTTTAATGAAGGGTATGATGAAAAAATAAAAACCTATCAAGATCAGACAAAACTTGATGAAGCCTATATCTATGGGTATGCCGAAATAGACGGAAACCCTTGTGTAATCGGTGTTATGGATAGTTATTTCCTTATGGGAAGTATGGGAAGTGTTGTGGGTGAAAAAGTTACAAAAAGCTTTGAATATGCTATTTATAAACAATTGCCAATGATTCTCTTTACAGCCAGTGGTGGTGCACGTATGCAGGAAGGAATTTTTAGCTTGATGCAGATGGCTAAAACCAGTGGCGCAGTAAAAAAACATAGCGATAATGGATTACTATATATCAGTGTCTTAACACATCCTACAACAGGTGGTGTTACAGCCAGTTTTGCGACATTAGGAGACATTATTCTAGCTGAACCTGGGGCACTAATAGGTTTTGCAGGACCGCGTGTTATCGAACAAACTATTAATCAAACTTTACCTGATGGCTTTCAAAAAAGTGAGTTTTTATTAGAAAAAGGGTTCATTGATAAGATTGTCGATCGCAAAGACATGACTCACACCTTAAGTCAATTATTACAGTATCATCGGAAGGTGATTGGATGACAATCTTAGACAAAGAGCGAAAGCTAAAAACATTAGAAGAACAATTAAATGATTTAGAAGACCAAGTACTTATAGAATCCATTCGTGAAAAAATAAGTCAGTACAAGCATACGGCAATGACGAATTTAAGTGCCTGGGATCGTGTCTTACTTGCACGTCATCAAAAACGTCCCACAGCAAAAGACTTTATCGAATATATGACAGAGTCTTTTATTGAACTGCATGGGGACAGAAACTTTCGTGATGATGGCAGTATTATTGGTGGGATCGGTAAAATAAATGGACATGTAGTCACTATCGTTGCTGAACAAAAAGGGACCACTGTTGAAGAAAATATCACAAGGAATTTCGCTATGCCACATCCAGAAGGATATCGTAAAGCGTTACGGTTAATGAAACAAGCCGAGAAATTCAACCGTCCTATTATTACGTTTATCGATACACCTGGTGCCTATCCTGGGATAGGCGCAGAGGAACGAGGACAAGGCGAAGCAATCGCAAAAAATTTGTATGAAATGAGCCATTTAACTGTCCCTATTATATCGGTTGTTATTGGTGAAGGTGGTAGTGGTGGTGCCCTTGCACTTGGTGTAAGTGACCATATTTATATGTTAGAAAACAGTATATATTCAATACTAAGTCCAGAAGGCTATGCATCAATCTTATGGAAAGATGCATCAAAAGCAAGTGAAGCCGCAGAAAGTATGAAGTTAACAAGTTATGATTTAGAAGAGTTAGGCATTATTGATCGTATTATTCAAGAACCAATTGGTGGTGCACATTATGACAAATTGCTAACTTATGAGCGAACCAAACAAGCAATTGAGCAAGGGTTGGATATGCTTTCTATTTATAAAGAAAGTGAATTGCTACAAAAACGATATCAAAAATATCGTGAAATTGGCTTTTTCCAACGCTTTAATTATGATAATTTAGGAGGCGTAAAACGATGAGATATACAAAAATAAATGGCACAGGACATGCGGTACCACCAAAGGTACTGACCAATGATGATCTTGCAAATATAGTAGAGACTAATGATGAATGGATTGCATCTCGTACCGGGATTAAACGCCGTCATATTAGTGTAACTGATACGACAACCGATTTAGCTGAAAAAGCGTCGTTGAAAGCGTTAGAAGCCTCTTCAGTAACGATTAAAGACATTGATATGGTTATTGTTGCGACAGTAACACCAGATCACGCATTTCCTGGTGTTAGTAATTTGCTCCAACAACGTTTAGGTCTAGATGAAGTCCCAACATTTGATATTAATGCTGCTTGTAGCGGATTTGTCTATGCGTTAAACTTAGCAGATAAATTAATTAAGAGTGATGCATATAACCATATATTAATCGTTGGCGCAGAAACATTAACGAGACTAACCGACTGGTCTGACCGAAACACATGTGTGTTATTTGGAGATGGAGCTGGGGCTATGGTTATTTCAGTGAGCGATGAACCAGGTATTCAAGATGTTATTATTGGCAGTCGAAGTGATACAGAAGGACATTTAATCTGTGACAGTCCGGCATTAAAAGATCCTGTCATCAACAATATCTCAACACAAGACCATATTCATATGAATGGTCGCGAAGTGTTCAAGTTTGCCACGCGCGTGATGCCAAGTACGATTAATACATTATTAGAACGTAATCAACTTAAAAAAGAAGACATTGATTATGTTGTTGCGCATCAAGCAAATAAACGGATCATAGAAAAAGCGAGTAAGGATGTCGGTATTCCAATGGATAAGATGTATGTTAATATTGAGGAATATGGAAACACATCAGCCGCAAGTGTTCCGATTGCAATTGATGAAGCTATTCGTAAAGGTAAATTAAATTCTGGAGACACCTTTGTCACAGTCGCTTTTGGCGGTGGCTTCACCTATGGTGGCGCTCTTATTAAACTTTAGGGGGGAATAATGAAATCTTTAACAGAAATTTTAGAATCAAAATACCCCATTATTCAAGGGGGAATGGCTAATATCGCTACTGCGGAATTATGTGCAGCTGTGAGTAATGCAGGCGGATTTGGGTTAATTGGTTGTGGTGGCTGGGATGTTGATAAAGTTAAGTCAGAAATCCATAGAGTCAAAGAACTAACGAATCAGCCATTCGGAGTTAACATTATGTTAATGAGTCCCCATGCTGAAGCAATTAGTGATTTGGTTATCGAAGAAGGTATTAAAGTTGTCACAACTGGGGCAGGCAATCCTGGCATTTATCTGAAAAAATGGCAAGATGCCGGCATTAAAGTGATTCCCGTTGTACCGTCAGTTGCTTTTGCAAAACGGTTAGCAAGAAAAGGTGTTGACGCGTTAATTGTAGAAGGCACAGAAGCAGGTGGTCATATTGGTGAGACCACAACATTTACCCTCGTACCACAGGTTGTTGATGCGGTTGATATACCTGTCATTGCGGCTGGAGGTATTGCTGATCATCGTGGATTTGATGCCGCCATAAGTTTAGGTGCAAGTGGTATTCAAATTGGAACTGTTTTATTGGCAAGTGAAGAGTGTCCGATTCATATTAATTATAAGCAACGTATTGTAAAAGCGAAAGATACTGATACTGTTGTCACTGGACGTAATACAGGTGCACCAGTTCGTGTCATCAAAAATAAAATGGCAAAACAGTATCTAAAGCTAACTCAAGATAAAAATGTGACGTTAGAAGAGTTAGAACAATTAACATTAGGAAGCTTACGTAAAGCTGTCTTTGATGGAGATATGAATGAAGGAAGCATCATGGCTGGACAAAGTGCAGGGATGGTTAAAAAGATCCTTCCGATTAAAGAGATCTTATCAAATATTTATGACCAAAGTGACTTCGTGAAACGAGGGGTACTATGAAACTAGGATTTATGTTTACAGGTCAAGGTAGTGAACGTGTTGGGATGGGGACTTCTTTATTACAATATGACAGTGTAAAAACATTATTTAATGAAGCAGAAGCAATATTAGAGTATAATCCAGAAAGTGCTCTCAATGATCCAAAAACATTTGAAGACACACAAAAAATTCAACCCTTAACCTTTTTACTTCAAGTCAGTTTAATCAAACTATTAGCTGAAAAAGGGATACATTCAGATGTTACCTTCGGTCTATCATTAGGCGAATATGCGGCGATGTATGATGCTTCTGTGTTTGACTTCAAAACAGGGTTAGCGTTATTGCAAAAACGGGGAGAGTTAATGCAAAAATCAGCTAATAATCATCCAGGCGCAATGTGTGCATTAATCGGATTAGAAGCCTCTAAGATAGAAACCCTTGTCAATTCACTAGAAGAGGTGGTTATTGCGAATTATAATACACCAAAACAACTTGTTATCAGTGGTGATTTAGCCGCTGTAAAACATGCGGCTGACCTAGCGAAAGAAGCAGGTGCTAAGCGTGCTGTTATGTTACCGACAACTGGTGCATTTCATTCATTTTTAATGAAAGATGCAGCTGAAGAACTAACAGAATATCTAAATCAACTAACACTCAAAGAACCAACAAAATCACTTTATGTGAATGTAACAGGTGATTTATTTGAAGGTAATATTAAAGATAACATGATTCGACAAATGACATCACCAGTAAAATTTTATCAAATAGTTGAAAAAAATGACAATCTTGATGTCTTAATTGAGATTGGACCAAAACGTGTACTTTGTAATATGGTAAAACGTATTAACCGTAAATTAACTACTTATGCGGTGTATGATGAGACATCACTACATGACGTATTGGAGGCGTTAGAAAATGAAATTTAAGGAAAAAGTTGTATTAATCACTGGGGCAAATTCAGGGATTGGTAAAGAGATAGCACTTTTATTTGGACAACAAGGAGCTACTGTTGTTGTTAATTATATAGTGAATGAAGGTGCGGCTAAAGATGTTCTTGATGAGATCCGAACGCTCGGTGGTGATGGTATGATTTATCATGCTGATGTGACAGATTTAGAATCATGTAAAGCGATGGTCACAACCGTTAAAAAGACATATGGTCAATTAGATGTACTCGTTAATAATAGTGGTATTACACGGGATAATCTTATTATTAGAATGCAAGAAGAAGAGTTTGATCAGGTTATTAATGTTAACTTGAAAGGCGCTTGGAATATGGCCAAAAGTGCAGCTCGTGTGATGATGAAACAACGCAGTGGGAATATTGTTAATATTTCAAGTGTTGTGGGGATTATCGGTAACGCTGGTCAAAGCAACTATGTTGCATCTAAAGCAGGTCTAATTGGATTGACAAAGTCATTAAGCAAAGAGTTAGGAATCAGAGGGGTACGGGTAAATGCTGTTGCCCCTGGATTCATTGAAACAAAAATGACAGATGAATTAAGTAAAGATGTTAGGGATAATTATATGAAACAAATACCTTTACAACAATTCGGTAAACCAGTTGATGTCGCCAATGCTGTCAGCTTCTTAGCAAGTGAAGAAGCCTGCTATATTACAGGCCAAGTGCTCAGTGTTAATGGTGGCATGATTTAATGAAACTTCCAAGTTTGACGATTAATAATAAGACTGTAAAATACCCTATCATTCAAGGGGGTATGGGGATTCGTATAAGTTTAAAAAAACTTGCTCGAGCTTGTATGGATAGTGGTATTATTGCGACCATTAGCTCAGCGCAAATTGGCCAGCTAAAAAAAGGGTTTAAGGATAACCCATTACAAATCAATAAAGAGGCTTTAAAAGAAGAAATTGATGCTATTAGAGCAACCAATCCAGATGGGATTCTTGGCGTTAACGTAATGCATGCAATAAATCATTATGATGCATACTGTAAATTTTTAAGTACACAAGATATTGACTTTATTATCAGTGGTGCAGGACTACCAACAGATTTACCAGAATACATTAAGAACTCTAAAGTCAAGGGTGCATTTATCATTTCATCAGCTCGAGCCGCTAAAATCATGTTAAAAAAATGGGACCGCAATTATCAGTTTATGCCTGCATTTATTGTCTGTGAAGGACCATTAGCAGGTGGACATTTAGGATTCTCAAAGGCTGATTTTGATGCCGGTAAAGTGCCATCATTACATACCATTGTTAAAGAGACAAAAGAGGTTGTAACACAGTTTGAACAGAAGTATGATGTAACCATTCCAGTCATTGCAGCAGGTGGTATTCATGATGGTATCGATATGGCAAAAGCTTTATCATCAGGATCTGATGGTGTACAAGTAGCTACCCGATTTATTGCTACTGAAGAATGTGATGTGAATCATGCCTATAAAACAGAAATTGTTAATGCTAAAGAAGATGATATTGTCCGTGTAGATAGTCCAGCAGGTCTACCAGGAAGAGCAATAAAAAATCACTTAACAAATTTTTTAAAACGGCAAAATATGAGAGTATCTTACTGTGTAGATTGTTTAAAATCGTGTGCTAAAAAAGATATCCCATTTTGTATAACCGAACAACTCGGTAAGTCAGCTGATGGAGATACAGATGGATTATTATTTACAGGTGCAAAAGCCTATTTAATCGATAAAATAGAAACAGTTGAAGAGGTTGTACAGTCACTCATTAGTGGCTGTAAGTTAGAACTACAGAAGCAAGGAGGAATGTAACAATGAAACGACGAGTTGTTGTGACAGGGTTAGGCGCACTCTCGCCAATAGGTAACTCAGTAAAAACGATGTGGGAAAATGCTAAAAGAGGAACCAATGGCATTGACTTTCTTAAGGGGATTGATGTCTCCCAAAATGACGTTAAGATTGGTGGAGAAATTAAAGACTTTGACTTTGAAGCCTATTTCGGAAAAAAAGAATTGAAGCGGATGGATAGATTTGTTCAATACGCTATGGTCGCAACCGATGAAGCAATGGCAGATGCCAATTTAGATTTAGAGAATGAGGATGTCAAACGTATTGGGGTATATTATGGTAGTGGTATCGGTGGTCTTGAAACCATTGCAGATCAAGAAGATCGTGCAAAAAAGAAGGGATTTAATCGTATCAGCCCATTCTTTATTCCGTCTGCAATCATCAATATTGCCGCTGGGAACATTGCTATTAAGTATGGCTTAAAAGGTATTGCGACATCGAGTGTCACAGCTTGTGCAAGCGCAACAAATAGTATTGGAGAAGCATTCCGCGCAATTCGCGATGGCTATTTAGATGTTGCTGTAACAGGGGGTAGTGAAGGGTCCTTAATTCCACTAGGTATTGGTGGTTTTAATGTTATGAAAGCTTTAAACAAAAGCAATGATCCACAGAATGCATCTATCCCATTTGATAAGAACAGAAGTGGGTTTGTTATGGGTGAAGGTGCGGGTACATTAGTTCTTGAAAGTTATGAACACGCAAAAGCCAGAGGGGCTAAGGTTTACGCTGAAATATCAGGTTACGGTGCAACCTGTGATGCCCATCATATTACATCACCTAGTCCCGACGGAGAAGGTGCTGCAGACTGTATGGCAATGGCGATAAAGGATGCGAGATTAACACCTGAAGATGTAGATTACATTAATGCACACGGAACATCAACTCCATTAAACGATAGTACTGAAACAAAAGCGATCAAATCTGTGTTTAAGAATCACAGTTATCAATTACATGTGTCATCAACTAAGAGTATGACAGGACATCTTCTTGGCGCAAGTGGAGCTATTGAAGCAATTTTCTCTGTGCTATCTACTCAAGAAGACATTATCTTACCAACAATTAATACCAAGGAACTAGACGAAGAATGTGATTTAGAGTATACTTTAGGTAAAGCTGTCAAAAAACCAGTACATGTTGCGATATCCAATAGTCTTGGATTTGGGGGACATAACGCGACAATCTTAGTTAAAAAAATAAAGGAATGATTAGATGCTATTAAACAGTAATCAAATACAAGATATAATTCCTCACCGCTATCCATTTTTGATGATAGACCAAGTCATAGAACTAGAACCGGGCAAATCAGCAAAGGCCATTAAAAATGTTACAGCAAATGAAATGCAGTTCATGGGACATTTTCCAAAGGAACATGTAATGCCCGGCGTTTTAATGGTTGAAGCGTTGGCTCAAACAGGCGCTGTGGCTATTTTATCTTTAGAGGAAAATAAAGGCAAAATAGCCTATTTTGCGGGGATTGATAAATGTAAGTTTAAGCATAAAGTTATTCCTGGTGATCAATTAGAACTTAGTGTTGACATTCTTAAACAAAAAGGACCAATAGGCGTGGGAGAGGCTGTTGCACGTGTAAATGGTAAAGTTGCAGTAAAAGCAATATTAAAATTTGCGATTGAACAATGAAAAACGAACAGGTATTGATTTAATACCTGTTTTTCTTTGGAAAAAGCAAAAGCCCTTTCATGAATATTTTTGATATGTTATAATAAATTATTCAAAGTAGGTGGTATGATGAAAAAACTATCGTCTTATATAGCCAAGATTGATCAACCTAAGATTCTTGATATTGCAACAGGTGCTGGAAACTTTATCACACTATTGACCACATTAACTGATGATTATACTGAGATTATTGGTATTGATAAAGAAAAAAGCGCTATTGATATGGCAAGACAAAATTTCGATGATAACCGTATTCACTTTAAGCAAATGCATGGAGATCACTTAGAATTTTCGCCTAATACATTTGATATTGTGTGTTTTAGTAATTCCTTACATCATGTGAGTGATATCTATAAAATCTTTAATCAGGTACATACCGTACTAAATCCAAGAGGGTATTTTATTGTAGCTGAAATGGTTAGTGACCGATTAACTGATGCACAAAAGAGTCATAAACAGTTACACCATTTTGCAGCAAAAATAGATCGATTATGTCACATTATCCATGAAGAGACTTATACACGAAAAGAAATTAAAGACATGGTGTTATCCTATCCTAAGTTTACTTTAGTAGATGATTGGATTTTACGCTATAGCAGGAAGAAATCAAATTCAGATGAAGAGATAGGATGGTTACTAAAAACAATTGATCGGTTACTACAAAAAATACCTCATGAGACTGAAGAGACGGATGCTTTGATTAAAGAAGCAGAATCAATTAAAACATATATCGAACGGCATGGATTTGATACATGTCCAACGAAAGTGATGGTGTTAAAACGATGAAGTTACTTCATATTTTCGATCGCCGAGACCGTAAACAGGGATACTTGCCAATTGTATACAGAAATAGTGTACGGGCAATTATTTTTAAACATGGGCAATTATTAATGGTTCATGCACGGTCTACCAACGAATACAAATTTCCTGGCGGGGGTATTGAACAAGATGAAATCCGTGAAGAAGCGTTACGTCGGGAAGTCTTAGAAGAAGTTGGTCGAAAAGTCAATAGTGTCAATGAATCACTTGGGTATACTGATCAACTCTATAATGATATTTATGATGATCGAAAATATTTTTACTTACGGAGCTATTACTATTTTTGCGAAGTAACTGACGAGATACTTAAACAAAATCTTAATTTATATGAACAAAATTTACGTTTTGAACCAATGTGGGTTAGTATTGATGATGCATTAGCTGCTAATAAGAAAGTAATGGCAAAAGATACACACCATTTATGGACAGAACGTGAAATATACATACTAGAATTACTTAAGGAGATGATGGCATGAGAGGTTTTGAAAAAGCCAAACAATATAATCACTTAGCGTTTCCGCTTCCTAAACGCTCAACTATGCACAGCGCAGGCTATGACATTGCGCTTATTGAAGACCTAACGATACCCCCAGGAAAGATCGCCTTAGGGGTGACAGGCATCAAAGCTTATATGAAAGATGATGAAGTTTTAAAGTTATATCCCCGTAGTAGTTTACCAAAACGATACCGTTTAACTATCCCTAATAACGTTGGCATTATTGATAAGGATTACTATTCTAATCCAGACAATGATGGCGCTATTTTTGTATCTTTATATAATTTTGGTAAGACACCAGTCACCATTAAAAAAGGGGAACGCGTCGCGCAAGGGATATTTCAAAAATACTTGATTAGTCCAGATGAACCACCAGTAAAAACGTCGCGCAATGGCGGGTTTGGCAGTACAGGTAAATAACGTTTAATTTAAAATAGTAACGTATTTATAATCAAGAAAAACTTTCATAAACTTTCATTGACATGACCGTATTCATATCATACAATAAAACTAGATGTTAGGTGTCTTTTAACAAGACATAACAGGGAATTGAGTGAAAATCTCAAGCTGTCCCAGCAACCGTGATTCGGACGAAATGCGCTTGTCCACTGCTTTTTAGCGGGAAGGACGCATAGTAGGATGAACATCAGCCGGTAGACCTACCTAGGATCTGAGAAACACAAATACTCCTGGGTAATGAGTATGTCGTTTTTAAGGTATTTTATAAAAACGGTAAATCATCCAGGAGGATGGTTTTTTTATTTTACAAAATACTAAAAAGGAGGACACAATGAAAAAACTATTCTCTATGGTTTTAATGATAATGCTAATTTTTTCATTAACAGCATGTAATAATACAGAGCTTAATGAAAAACTAAGTGAAATTGAAACCTTGCAACAAGAAGTAGAAACACTACAGGACAACTTAGGTGATAAGGATAATCTTATTGCTGAATATGAATCTGAGATTGATAATTTAGAGGCACAAATTGCCGCGTTACAATCTCAAATTTATGACAACATTATTACAGTCACATATGAAGATTACTATGGTGATTACCGTAGTACATCAGTTGGGTACAATGATGATTACGAGGGAAATTTATTTGAACTCTTAGAAACGGAGTTTTCGATTGATGCTGACGATACTGACTATGGTAAAATGATCACATCTTTTGAACATTTAACACCACTTAATGGCGCTTACATTGCTTTTTATAAAAATGGTGAAATGTCCATGACTGGCGTTGAAGCAACTAGTTTTGAAAACGGGGATGTTTTTGGCTTTACTGTTGAATATTGGGATGCCTTTGAGCAACAGGTAGATGACGCTATTCAATTATTCTTAATCAACCATGTCAATGATTATGTCAATGAAACAACTTACAATTATCATGTTGTTTCAGCATTAAACCTTTTAGGTATCCTAGAAGAGTACACAACGAATGAAGCCATTGAAACGTATGTTGAAGGCTTAACATTGGAGACGTATAGTGACTATTTTAAAGCCATTGCACTGTTAAATGCTTCGAACAACGATGCAACGACCTATATTAGTGATTTGGCTAATATTGCACAAACTGGGCCATATGGACAGACCGCATATACATTAATGGCGTTAAATAGTGTTGATACAGATGTTGATTTTACAACCTTTGAGTCGAATGCACTAAGCTATTTTACCAATAATACCCCATATGATGCCGGATTAGACACAGGTGGTGTCGATTTGATGGCATTATCTAAATATACAGATGAAACAGGTGTTGATACATTAATTAATGATTATCTAAATTGGGTTAAAACAGATCAACTGGATAATGGTGGTATCATGACGCGTGATATGGGATGGGGATCCACCCTAAATGCTGCAAGTATTTCTCAAGTGCTTATGGGTATGATGGCTAATGGAGTTAACCCAAGAAGCGCAGAATATACGACAAATGATAATACCTTGATTGATGCCTTATTATTATTTCAAACTGACACAGGAAGTTTTGATTGGGTATTAACAGACGATACTAATGAAGATTTATTATTTAGTACACCACAAGCTTTCTTAGCGCTTGTTATGTACCAAAAAATATCAAATGAAGGAACTGCGGTTCATCCATTTGATGCAGAATAAATTAGGAGGGTGAGTATGAAAAAAGTTATACTATCAATAGCCGTTGTTATTGTGACAGTGATTGCTGTATTTATGCTCACTCGTTTAGAAAATGATGACCTAGGTGAGATTCAATTTGTGCTCATTGATCGCAACGATACGGTTGTTATTGATGATACCTTATCATTTACTGAAGAAGACGACCTAGTGAGTTTGCTGCAAGAACATTATACCGTTGTTTGTGCAAATACATCATACAAACCAACCACACGGTGTGAAACACACTTTGCTAATGGTCGGATAGTACTCGGCGTTGATGAGGTTATCACAGATTGGCGAAACCATTATATTGGTATCTATATTAATGACACATATAGTAATGTCGGAGTCGATGGCATCGCATTAAAAGATGGCGACACCATTACCTTTGAAGAAATTATGATTGGAGCTGATGACTGATGCAAACACGACAATTGTTAATGATAGCATTTGCGATTGCGATTACCTTTACGCAGGAACAAGTACTTGTTTTTTTACCAAACATTCAATTTACCGTCTTATTAGTATTTGTGTTTGCCAGTGTTTTCTCGCTCAAAGAAATGACTATATATATCATTGGGTATGTTCTCATTGATAGTTTATATATGGGAGGATTTAATCTATTCTATATGGTGCCATTGATGATAAACTGGCTAATGATTGCCTATATTTATCATGCATTGTTTAAAGATAGTGATAATCTATACTTGAAAGCGATTCTAGCATTTGCTTTTGGCTTTGTTTATGGATGGATGTTCATTCCATTTCACATGTTGCAAACAGGTATAAATCAATTTTGGCCATATCTACTCGCTGATCTGCCCTATGAAATAATTATGGCAACCACAGGATTTTTAACTGTATTGTGGGGGTATGAGCCACTGGTTAAAGTGTTAAGAATCTCATTTAACTCACCCTATCCAGTACATGTAAAATAATATGAAAGATGGCTAAAACGCCATCTTTTTAGTTATCCTTTATATAATATATGAAAAATAAACAAAATTACTTGCACAAATAGAGGTTATTTGATACAATAATTAAGCCGTAATGAATACACACACACTGGAGTAACTCGTGGTGAGCTTGAAAAAGTCGCTAGTTACGTTGAAGGTAGTGGAGGCAAAATCAAAAGGAGGAATAAAAATGAGCGTTGTAACAATGAAAGAATTGTTAGAATCAGGAGTTCATTTTGGTCACCAAACGCGTAGATGGAATCCGAAAATGGATCAATACATTTACACATCTCGTGGTGGAATCCATATCGTGGATTTACAACAAACGGTGAAAATGATGGAAGATGCCTATCAACAAGTTTTAGAGATAGGTCAAAATGGTGGAAAGATTTTATTTGTTGGTACAAAAAAACAAGCGAAAGATGTTGTTAAACAGGCAGCTATTCGTTCTGGTCAATTTTATGTAACGAAGCGTTGGTTAGGTGGAACGTTAACAAATTTTAAAACGATCCGTAAATCAATCCGTAAATTACATAACTTAAATCGTCAAGAGAAAGATGGTACGTTTGATCGTTTACCTAAGAAAGAGGTCTTAGAAGCACGTCGTGAAATGGAACGTTTAGAATCGTTCTTAGGCGGAATCAAAGACATGAGAACATTACCAGATGCAGTAATTGTTGTGGATATTATCCAAGATAAAAATGCTGTATTAGAAGCTAAAAAGTTAGGGATCCCAGTATTTGCTATCGTAGATACAAACTGTGATCCAGACTTAGTAGACTTTATTATCCCTGGTAATGATGATGCGATCCGTGCAATCAAACTTATCGTTAACAAATTTGCTGATGCAATGTTAAATGCTTCTGGTGGTGCTGGTGAAGCAACACAAGAGAAGCCAAAACAACAAAGCAAAAAACCAACCCCTAAAAAATCAACCAAACCATCGCCAAAAAAATCAACTAAACCTCAGCCGAAAAAAGAAAATAAGCCAGAGCCTAAGAAAGAAATTAAGCCAGCGCCGAAAAAGGAAAGCAAACCTGCTCCTAAACCTAAAGCTGAAGCGAAAACAAAAGCTCCTAAAAAAGAAGAAACTCCAGAAACTAATACATTAACTGAATCTGAATTAGAAGATATGACAGTTAAAGAGTTAAAAGCGTTATGTAAAGAACGTGGAATTTCTGGATACTCAAAATTACGCAAAGCTGAATTAATCGAAACATTAAAGTAATAAAAAAGAGCTTTCGGGCTCTTTTTTGAAAAGTATTTGGAATAATTATAATTGATATCATACGTGATATATGATATAGTATGAATGATAAAGATTGGAGGAATAATCTATGGCTATTAGTGCAAAATTAGTAAAAGAATTAAGAGATAAAACTGGTGCAGGAATGATGGATTGTAAAAAAGCATTAACTGCAACAGATGGTAATTTAGATAAAGCTGTTGATTGGTTACGTGAAAAAGGAATCGCTAAAGCAGCGAAAAAACAAACACGTATCGCAGCCGAAGGATTATGTAACGTTTTAGTTGATGGAAATGAAGCTGTTGTTTATGAGTTAAATAGTGAGACAGACTTTGTTGCTAAAAATGAAAACTTTGCTGATTTATTAGAAAAAGTTGGTCAAGCTATCTTAAAAAGTGATGCAAATAACTTAGAAGAAGCATTAAAAGTTGACTTTGATGGTGAAACATTAGAGGCTGCCCTTGTTAGTGCAACTGCTAAAATTGGTGAAAAAATCTCATTACGTCGTGTGTCTAGAACAACAAAAACAGATGAGCAAGTATTCGGTCCTTATAAACATATGGGTGGAAAAATTGTCTCATTAGTTGTTTTAAATGGTGATGATGAAGATGTTGCTCGTGATGTTGCAATGCATGTTGCCGCTATCAATCCTAAGTATTTAACGCAAGATGATATCAGCGATGAAGTCATTGCTCATGAAAAAGAAGTATTAACAAATGAAGCATTAAATGAAGGTAAACCTGCTAAAATCGTTGAAAAAATGGTTGCTGGTCGCTTAAATAAATACTTAAAAGAAATTTGTTTAGTTAACCAACCATTTGTTAAAAATCCTGACTTAACTGTTGAACAATATGTTAAACAAAATGACAGTGAAGTAGTTTCTTTCTTACGTCTCGAAGTTGGAGAAGGTATTGAGAAACGACAAGATGACTTTGCTGAAGAAGTTATGTCACAAGTTAAAAAATAAATTCATAAAATATATAGGACGCAATTTTTGTGTCCTATCTTTGTAATGGGAGGTTTATTGTGAAGAAAAAACGTGTTATAATTAAGTTAAGTGGTGAGGCATTATCTAGTAATCAACGCTTAGCGTTAGACCCCATTAAAGTAAAACAGATTGCCAAAGAAATCAAGAATGCATATGATTTGGGTAATCTTGAGATTGGCATTATTGTCGGTGGTGGCAACATATGGCGAGGAAAAATTGCAGCTGAGATGGGGATGGAACGAAGCCATGCTGATTATATGGGAATGCTTGCAACAATCTTTAATGCATTAGCACTACAAAATGCTATTGAAGAACTTGGAGTGGAAACAAGAACCATGACAAGCTTAAACATTCCTCAAGTTGCTGAGCCTTATATTCGCCGAAAAGCCTTAAGTAATTTAAGTAAAGACCGCATTGTGATCTTCGGTGGAGGAACTGGGAACCCGTTTTTCTCAACTGATACGACCAGTGCCTTACGTGCTGCAGAACTAAACGCAGAAGTTATCTTAATGGCGAAAAATGGCACCGATGGTGTATATGATAAAGACCCTCGAGTGCATAAAGACGCGAAAAAGTTTACTGAGTTATCACATCACGAGGTATTAGAAAAAAATCTTGGCGTTATGGATTCAACTGCTGCAGCCCTATGTAAAGATAATAATATTGAAATTGTCGTCTTCGATATGAATAAAGAAGGTAATATTAGACGTGCTGCTAGTGGTGAACAAATAGGAACAAGGATATATTAGGAGGAAAACTATGCCAGATATGATTTTATTAGAAACAGAAGAAAAAATGACGAATCGTATCGACATGTTAAAACACGAACTAGCTAAAGTTCGTACAGGCCGCGCTAATCCGGCATTATTGGAGCAAGTTCATGTCGATTATTATGGTGTGCAAACCCCATTGTCGCAAGTTGGAAAAATCTCTGTCCCAGAAGCAAATCAATTACTTGTAAAACCATATGATAAAAGTATGGTTAAAGATGTTGAGAAGGCTATTAATGCCGCAAACCTCGGTATTAATCCAAACAATGAAGGTGAACAATTACGTATTGTCTTGCCGGCATTAACAAAAGAACGTCGTGAACAACTGAAAAAAGATATTCATAAACTCGGTGAAGAATGTAAAGTCTCTATTCGTAGTGCCCGTCATGATGGACGCGATGCGATTAAGAAATTAGAGAAAAATGGTGATATCTCAGAAGATGAAATGCATAATTATTTTGATGATATCCAAGAATTAACTGATAAATACGTAGAAAAAGCAGATCAATTAGTTGAACAAAAAGAAAAAGATATTATGACTCTTTAAGACAAATGCACCCTTAAGGGGTGCATTTTTAATATGATTTGATGGTAATAGCTAGGATTTTGTTGTATAATGATAAAAGCAAAAGAGGTGGAAAAATGGGACTAAAAGAACAAATTATAAAAGGGTATATCCCTAAACATATTGCGATTATTATGGATGGTAATGGACGTTGGGCAAAAAAACGTCGTATGCCAAGAACGTATGGACATAAAAAAGGTAGTGAAAACTTAAAAGATATGGCAATTGCATGCAACGATCTAGGTGTTGAAGCGTTGAGCGTCTATGCCTTTAGCACTGAAAATTGGAATCGACCGAAAGCTGAAATAGACTATTTAATGAAACTCCCGAGCGAGTTTGAGGAATCATTTAAAGGACAATTTGAAGAGCATGACATTCGTGTTATATTTTCAGGTCGTCGTGATCGATTCAATGAAAATGTGTTGTCACTAATTAGACGTGTAGAAGAAAAAACAAAAGATCGTCAAGGGATGACTTTAAATATTTGTTTTGATTATGGAAGCCATGATGAATTAACAGAAGCAACGAAAATGATTGCTAAAGAAGTTAAACAAGGGAAATATGATATAGAAGATATTAATCCAACTGTGATTGAAAACCATCTTTATACAAGTGGGTTACCTGAACTTGATTTATTAATCAGAACAAGTGGAGAAGAGCGATTGAGCAATTTTTTATTATGGCAAATAGCATATTCTGAGTTTATCTTTACGAAAACTTATTGGCCAGCATTTAATAAAAAGAAATTATATAAAGCAATTAAGCAATTTCAAAAACGGACACGACGTTTTGGTGGATTGAAGGAGGAATAATGTGGAAACCCGTATTTATACTGGCGCTTTAATGGCCATTGTCATTATTCCTATTATTCTAATTGGAAGTTGGCTTTTAGTCGGCTTATTTGGTGTGTTAACACTTGTCGCTACATATGAAATAACCCATTTACAAGACGATGCAAATGATCGCAATCGTTATTTATATGCCACTGAATTAGTATCAAGTGCGTTATTGTACACATTTTTAATCTTGTATATTAAAAATGGCATATCATTGTATTATGCTTACACAATGATTGGTCTTATATTACTCGTATCAGTCTATTATTATGTTGCACTTGATGATTCAATGAAGATGTTTTTAATTGCAGCTCTTTACCCGAGCATCGGGTTTGCGGCATTATTTGCGTTCCGAGAATCTGGGTTAGTAGATATCGGATATTTATTTTTAATTACGGTTGTCACTGATGTCTTTGCTTATTTTGTGGGAATTAATTTTGGTAAACATAAATTAGCTCCTACAATTAGTCCTAAAAAGAGTATTGAAGGGAGTATTGGTGGATTAGTTTTTACTGTTATCTTTAGCTTGGTATATATTTGGTTAACTGGGTTGAATCAGGTCTTAAGTATTGAACTATCATTGCCATTAATGATTGTATTTGCAGCGATTATAAGTATTTTTGCACAAGCGGGAGATTTAGTCGCATCGAAGATGAAACGCGATCATGCAGTGAAAGATTTTTCACAGCTTTTTCCTGGGCACGGGGGCGTAATGGACCGTTTTGACAGTGTCTTATTTGTTGGCGTAATTCTGTTCTTATTAAGTGAAGTGATTGTCTAATGAAAGATATTTATTTACTAGGCGCAACAGGAAGTATCGGCAAACAAGTATGTGATATTTTAAAAGCATATCCTCATGAGTTTAGACTCATGACTGCAACAGCGTATTCAAATATTCAAGCATTAAAAGAGATTATTGATACATTTACACCAGAGTTCGTGAGTGTTGGTTCAGAAGAAGCGAAGAATGAACTTAAACAAACCTATCCCAATTTAGAAATTGGTGTTGGCGAAGTGGGATTAGTACGTGCCGCAACATATGGGGATAATGGGGGCTTATTGGTAAATGCAGTTGTGGGGAGCGCTGGATTAAAGCCCACATATGAAGCAATTAAGTGTCAAAGAGATATTGCTTTGGCCAATAAAGAAACACTTGTGATTGGTGGCGAAATCATTGTTCCTCTAGTGAAACAAGAAGGCGTCAACTTAATTCCTGTAGATAGTGAGCATAGCGCACTAATGATGTGTTTAGAAGGCAGTGACAAAGAAAGTATTAAGCATCTGTATATCACAGCATCTGGCGGAAGTTTTCGTAATCGTAAACGCAGTGAGTTGAAAAATGTTACTGTGAAAGATGCATTAAATCATCCCAATTGGTCGATGGGTGCTAAAATCACAGTCGATTCAGCAACTATGATGAACAAAGGTTTTGAAGTGATTGAAGCACATCATTTATTCGATCAGCCTTATGATCGTATTACGGCATTATTGCATCAAGAAAGTATTGTTCATGGACTTGTTGAGTTTAATGATGGCAGTCAGTTAGCTCATTTGGGGGAACCCGATATGCATGTACCGATTAATATTGCTTTATTTTATCCAAAACGCATGCCGTTTCAAGCAAAGCGATTGGATTTAACAAAGGTTGGTACACTACATTTTGAAAAAGTATCAATAGATAGGTATCCGTTGTTTGAACAAGCCTTGAATGCGGGTAAAGCTGGTGGGATTAAACCAGTTGTATTGAATGCGGCCAATGAAGCAGCCGTTCAACTCTTTTTAAATGGGAAAATCACATTTTTACAAATTGAACAAATTGTGGTAGAATGTTTAAATAAGTTTAAACAAGATAAGCCATTATCAATAGAATATATTTTATCGCTTGATGAACAGGTGAAAGAAACTGTTTTACAGCAATATAGTTAGGACGTGATAGTATGTTAGTGAGTATTTTAGTATTTTTAATTAGTTTAAGTACTGTTATTATGATTCATGAGTTAGGACACTTCCTTATGGCAAAACGTGCCGGTATCCTATGTCATGAATTCAGCATAGGGATGGGTCCGTTACTCTGGTCAACCAAAAAAGGAGAAACGGTGTATGCCATTAGAGCTATTCCTATTGGGGGATATGTGATGATGGCTGGTGAAGAGATGGATGACGAGATGGTTAAAGTCGGTATGGAGGTTAGATTACAGTTTGATGATAAAAATCATGTTGAAAAAATTGTTATTGACCCTGAGAATGAAGACTACAATCATCTAGAAGAAGTCCTTGTTGAGCGTGTTGATTTAAAAGGCATCGACGATTCAGAACTTTATATTAATGCGTATAGGGTCAATCGTGATGCGATGATGATTATGCCAAAACGTGAGATTCAAATAGCGCCGCATAATCGAAGTTTTGAATCAAAAACAATTATTGAACGGTTTTTAGCTATTTTTGCGGGGCCGTTTATGAATTTTGTGTTAGCGTTACTCGTTTTCTTAGCGGTCAATCTCTATGTTGGTGTACCAGATCTTGACAATAATACGTTAGGAAGTGTTTCGCCAAACTATCCTGCGGATACTGTTTTAGAAGCTGGTGATGAGATTATCTCAATTGAAGGAGAACCGACTGATTCCTGGACAGATATAACGACTGAATTGAATGGTTTAGTTGGTGATCGTAGTATTACCATTACCTACAATCGAGATGGCCAAGTCAATTCAAAACAAATAATACCGACATTATATTTCTATTCGATCGGCTTTCACAGTGCTAAAGAGACAGGTGATGCCTTAGAAATTGGTGAGGTAGCCGAAGGAACAAAGGCAGAGAGTGCTGGCTTCCAAGCTGGCGATGTGATTGTTTCTATAGATGGCACACCAATGAACACGTGGACTGATGTTGTAAATAAAATAGAAGCTATTAGCTTAAATATTCCAACTGATGATAATCCAGTGAATGTTGATTTTGTTGTCTCAAGAGATGGAGAAGAGGAAACCTTAACCGTAAGTGATCCTTACAGTAAAGCCTTTTTGGAAACACAAAATCTACCGGTTGTTGATTCCTATATCGGGATTGGCCCCGTGTATAACTTCAATTTTGTGAAATCTGTGCAAAATGGATTTTCTCAATTGAAATCTTCTACTATGATTATTTTTACAACTATTGGGTTATTGTTTGATTCCGATGGCGCAGGGGCTGGCATTGGTGTTGGTGAATTAGCTGGACCAGTGGGTATCTTTGAAATTACTTCTCGCGCTTTAGAACAAGGTGTCATTTCCTTATTAAACTGGATTGGTCTCCTTAGTGTAAACTTAGGTATCATTAACTTATTACCAATTCCTGCTTTAGATGGCGGACGCCTAGTCTTCTTAGGATATGAGGGCGTGACCAAACGAAAACCAAATAAAAAAGTTGAAAACACACTACATTACGTGATGTATTTAGCCTTAATGGGGCTATTTATCTATGTCACATTTAACGACATATTACGATTATTTAACATTAGATAGTAAAGGGTGAAAGTATGAAACAAAGTTATTTATTTGTACCAACGAGCAAAGATGCACCAAAAGATGCTGAAGTTAAGAGCCATAAGTTAATGAGTCGAGCAGGAATAATTAAAATGCTTGCCTCGGGAATTTATACCTATTTACCACTTGGGTATCGCGTCATTAAGAAGATTGAACAGATCATACGTGAAGAACTAGACGCAATTGATTCAAGTGAATTATTAATGCCAGCCCTACAACCACGTGATTTATGGGAAGAATCAGGCCGCTGGGATAAATATGGTCCAGAACTTATGCGGTTAAAAGACCGTAAAGAACGTGACTTTTGTCTTGGACCAACTCATGAAGAAGTGATTACACAAGTTGTAAGAGATTACTTAAACTCCTACAAAAAAATGCCGCTTAGCTTATATCAAATTCAAACGAAATTCCGTGATGAAATGCGACCACGTTTTGGTTTAATGCGTGGGAGAGAGTTTATTATGAAAGATGCCTATACATTTACAGAAACAGAAGATGAACTCAATGAATGGTATGATCGCTTTGCGGATGCCTATACACGTATCTTTGCGCGTTGTGGATTAGAGACCAAAGTGGTTGCTAGTGATGTTGGACAAATTGGTGGTAATGAAGCCGATGAGTTTATGGTTATTAGTGAAGTCGGAGAAGATAATATTACTTATTGTAACACTTGCGATTATGCGGCTAATCAAGAACACAGCCACCTAAACGAAGGTGACACATGTCCAAGCTGTCAAGAAGGCTCTATTTTAATCGCAAAAGGAATTGAGGTTGGAAACATCTTTAAACTTGGCGATAAATATACCAAAAGCATGAATTGTTCAGTGATCAACCAAGAAGGAAAGCATGTCTATCCACTAATGGGATGTTATGGTATTGGTATATCTAGAACGCTCATGGCGAGCGTTGAACAACATTCTAAAGATGATGGAATTATATGGCCAGAAGAGATTGCACCCTTCACTGTGCATTTGATTCCAATCAACTTAAACAATGAAAACCAACACCGCGTCGCATTTGATCTTTATGACTTTTTCAAAGAACAAGGCATCGAAGTACTCATTGATGATCGTAAAGAGCGTGCAGGGAGCAAATTTAAGGATGCAGACTTAATTGGAATCCCTCATCGAATAATTATCGGTCGTGATGCAAAAGAGGGTAAGATCGAATATGCTGATCGACTAACAGGTAAGAAATCTGTAATGACCATTGAGGAAGTCCGTGCAAAATTAACTTCAAATGACCAATAGTAAATACTATATATATATATATATGAAAGAGAAATCTACCTAGATTTCTCTTTTTTATTAGATGTAAAAAAAGATGAAAAAAGATAGTCAAATGTATTGACATATTTAAGTGTGTTGTGTATACTTGTTATTGCACGTCTAAAAAGACGGCTTTCACTATAAAAATTGAAAAACACAAACTTAAAAAAAGTTTTGAATAAGTGTTGACAATTCTGGTGAAAAAGAGTATACTTTTTATTGCGGCGTTAAGAAAAATTAACGCCAAAAATTATGAGAAAATCCGGAAAGATTTTGACCGATCAGCACGGATAACACGACTTCAAAAAAAGTTTTGAAAAAGTGTTGACAAGTTCTCTGAAAAATAATATACTCTTTATTGCGGGCTTGAAAAAAAGCGCGTAACGATACTGAGAAACCGGAAAAAAGTTTCGTGAAAGTATTGACATAATATCCTACATGTAGTAGAATATTAAACGCACGCTAGAAAATAGTGTGCAGTAATTTAGGTCTTTGAAAACTGAATAGAACAAGTCAATTTGAGTTTAGGAAAAGTAATCTAAGATTATTAAAAACAATTCATATAATTTATGGAGAGTTTGATTCTGGCTCAGGATTAACGCTGGCGGCATGCCTAATACATGCAAGTCGAACGCAGTCGGCCTTCGGGCCATATGACTGAGTGGCGAACGGGTGAGTAACACGTAAGAAACCTGCCCCAAAGTTGAGGATAACCATTGGAAACGATGGCTAATACTGAATAGGATATATGATCACATGATCTAATATTTAAAGACGCGTTTGCGTCGCTATGGGATGGTCTTGCGCTGCATTAGCTAGTTGGTAAGGTAACGGCTTACCAAGGCGACGATGCATAGCTGGTCTGAGAGGATGAACAGCCACACTGGGACTGAGACACGGCCCAGACTCCTACGGGAGGCAGCAGTAGGGAATTTTCGGCAATGGGCGCAAGTCTGACCGAGCAATGCCGCGTGAATGATGAAGGTCTTCGGATCGTAAAGTTCTGTTATCAGGGAAGAATAGTTGGTTTAGGAAATGACACCAGCATGACGGTACCTGATCAGAAAGCTCCGGCTAACTACGTGCCAGCAGCCGCGGTAATACGTAGGGAGCAAGCGTTATCCGGAATTATTGGGCGTAAAGCGTGCGTAGGCGGTTCGTTAAGTCAAATCTGAAAGCCCACAGCTTAACTGTGGAGGGCGATTTGAAACTGGCGAACTTGAGTACGGCAGAGGTTAGTGGAATTCAATGTGTAGCGGTGGAATGCGTAGATATATTGAGGAACACCAGTGGCGAAGGCGGCTAACTGGACCGGAACTGACGCTGATGCACGAAAGCGTGGGTAGCAAACAGGATTAGATACCCTGGTAGTCCACGCCGTAAACGATGAGAACTAAGTGTTGGGGTTACCCAGTGCTGAAGTTAACGCATTAAGTTCTCCGCCTGGGGATTACGACCGCAAGGTTGAAACTCAAAGAAATTGACGGGTCTCCGCACAAGCGGTGGAGCATGTTGTTTAATTCGATGATACGCGAAGAACCTTACCAGGGCTTGACATCCCGGTGATCGCTTTAGAGATAAAGTTTTCCTTCGGGACACCGGTGACAGGTGGTGCATGGTTGTCGTCAGCTCGTGTCGTGAGATGTTGGGTTAAGTCCCGCAACGAGCGCAACCCCTATTGATAGTTGCTAACATTAAGTTGAGGACTCTATCGAGACTGCCAGTGATAAACTGGAGGAAGGTGGGGATGACGTCAAATCATCATGCCCCTTATGTCCTGGGCTACAAACGTGCTACAATGGCCGGTACAACGGGTCGCCAAATCGCAAGATGGAGCTAATCCTATAAAACCGGTCTCAGTTCGGATTGGAGTCTGCAATTCGACTCCATGAAGTTGGAATCGCTAGTAATCGTGGGTCAGAATACCACGGTGAATACGTTCTCGGAGATTGTACACACCGCCCGTCATACCATGAGAGTCTGAAACACCCGAAGTATGTGGCCTAACTGGTTTACCAGAAGGAGCATCCTAAGGTGGGTTGGATGATTGGGGTAAAGTCGTAACAAGGTATCCCTACGGGAACGTGGGGATGGATCACCTCCTTTCTAGGGAGAAAGACAATTTGAAACATTACCTAAACAACGATTGATAAGTTCTATTCTGTTTTGAGAGACTTAAGTGCTCTCTAATCTTCATTTATTTAGAAGGTCTTTGAAAAGTGAATAATACTGTAATAAAGTTAAGAAATAAAGAGCGCAAGGTGAATGCCTTGGCAATTGGAGCCGATGAAGGACGCGACGAACAGCGATATGCTTCGGGGAGCAGTAAGTACGCAGAGATCCGAAGATTTCCGAATGGGGAAACCCACTAGCTTGAAGAGCTAGTATCCATTATTGGAGGGAACACGCAGAGAACTGAAACATCTTAGTACCTGCAGGAAAAGAAAGAAAACTCGATTCTCCTAGTAGCGGCGAGCGAACGGGGACCAGCCCAAGTCTAACTTTGGAGTTACAAAATCTCATGATAGAAGAATTGTGTGGAAAAGCAAACCATAGAAGGTGATAGTCCTGTATTCGAAATTGTGAGATCTCCGTTAGACAAAGAGTACGACGGGACACGTGAAATCCTGTCGGAACATGCGAGGACCATCTCGTAAGGCTAAATACTACCAATTGACCGATAGTGAACCAGTACCGTGAGGGAAAGGTGAAAAGAACCGTGGGAACGGAGTGAAAAGATCTTGAAACCTTGTGCTTACAAGAAGTCAGAGCCCGTTAATGGGTGATGGCGTGCCTTTTGTAGAATGAACCGGCGAGTTACAATGACATGCAAGGTTAAACCTTTAGGGGTGGAGCCGTAGCGAAAGCGAGTCTTAACCGGCCAAAGTATGTCTTTGTAGACCCGAAACTGGGTGATCTAGCCATGAGCAGGTTGAAGTTGGGGTAAGACCCAATGGAGGACCGAACCAGGATACGTTGAAAAGTGTTTGGATGACTTGTGGTTAGAGGTGAAATTCCAATCGAACCCAGAGATAGCTGGTTCTCACCGAAATAGCTTTCGGGCTAGCGTTGTGATTAAAGTGGTATGAAGGTAGAGCACTGAATGATTGATGGTCCCATCTAGGGATACTGATATCAATCAAACTTCGAATGTCATACTAACATGCACAGCAGTCAGACTACGGGTGATAAGGTCCGTGGTCGAGAGGGAAACAGCCCAGACCGCCAGTTAAGGTCCCTAAATTCATGTTAAGTGGGAAAGGATGTGGAGTTGTTTAAACAACTAGGAGGTTGGCTTAGAAGCAGCCACCCTTTAAAGAGTGCGTAATAGCTCACTAGTCGAATGATTCTGCGCCGAAGATGTACCGGGGCTAAACATGATACCGAAACTGCGGAACCGTATGGTTGGTAGGTGAGCGTTCATATTGCGGAGAAGTCTGATCGTGAGGACAGGTGGAGCGATATGAAGTGAGAATGCCGGTGTGAGTAATGAAAAGTAGGGTGAGAATCCCTACCGTCAAAAGTCTAAGGTTTCCAGAGCAAGGTTCGTCCGCTCTGGGTTAGTCTGGACCTAAGGTGAGGCTGAAGAGCGTAGCCGATGGATAATAGGTTGATATTCCTATACTACCTTTTAAACTGATGGAGTGACGGAGAAGGATAACATGAGCCACTTAATGGATTGTGGTTGAAGCATTGAGGTTTTGTTGTAGGCAAATCCGCAACATTTAAGATTGAGATGTGATCTAGTAATTCGTGTGAATTCACGCTTCCAAGAAAAACTTCTAGGATTAATTTAAAAGGTACCAGTACCGCAAACCGACACAGGTAGACGAGGAGAGAATCTAAAGACGCGCGAGACAACTCTTGTTAAGGAACTCGGCAAAATGACCCCGTAACTTCGGGATAAGGGGAGCTCTACATTGTAGAGCCGCAGAGAATAGGCCCAAGCGACTGTTTACCAAAAACACAGCTCTCTGCTAAATCGTAAGATGATGTATAGGGGGTGACGCCTGCCCAGTGCTGGAAGGTTAAAAGGAGCACTTAGCTTCGGCAAAGGTGTGAATTGAAGCCCCAGTGAACGGCGGCCGTAACTATAACGGTCCTAAGGTAGCGAAATTCCTTGTCGGGTAAGTTCCGACCCGCACGAAAGGCGCAACGATTTGGGCACTGTCTCAACAAGAGACTCGATGAAATCTTAGTACCTGTGAAGATGCAGGTTACCCGCGACAGGACGGAAAGACCCCGTGGAGCTTTACTGTAGCTTGATATTGGTAATTGATGAACGTTGTACAGGATAGGTGGGAGACTTTGAAGCCGGGACGCTAGTTTCGGTGGAGTCATCCTTTGAATACCACCCTCTGTTCATTGATTATCTAACCCGCTGGTGTGTAACCAGGGGGACAGTGTCTGGCAGACAGTTTGACTGGGGCGGTCGCCTCCCAAAGAGTAACGGAGGCGCACAATGGTTCCCTCAGAATGGTTGGAAATCATTCGAAGAGCGTAAAGGTAAAAGGGAGCTTGACTGTGAGACATACATGTCGAACAGGTACGAAAGTAGGTCTTAGTGAACTGGCAGTGCTGAATGGAAAGGCTGCCAATCAACGGATAAAAGTTACCCCGGGGATAACAGGCTGATTCCTCCCAAGAGTCCACATCGACGGAGGAGTTTGGCACCTCGATGTCGGCTCATCACATCCTGGAGCAGGAGCATGTTCCAAGGGTTGGGCTGTTCGCCCATTAAAGTGGTACGCGAGCTGGGTTCAGAACGTCGTGAGACAGTTCGGTCCCTATCCGTCGTGGGCGTTGGGAATTTGAGAGGAGCTAACCTTAGTACGAGAGGACCGGGTTGGACGCACCTCTGGTGCACCAGTTGGGCTGCCAGGCCCATAGCTGGGTAGCTAAGTGCGGATGAGATAAACGCTGAAAGCATCTAAGCGTGAAACTCACCTCAAGATTAGATTCCCCATTCGTAAGAAGTAAGATCCCTTGTAGACTACGAGGTAGATAGGCCAGGTGTGGAAGTGTGGTGACACATGGAGCTGACTGGTACTAATAGATCGAGGACTTAACTTTAATTAATGCAGTATTATTCAGTTTTGAAAGAATAGTCTGGTGACTATAGCGAAGTGGATACACCTGTTCCCATTCCGAACACAGAAGTTAAGCACTTTAGCGCCGATGGTAGTACATCGTGCGAGAGTAGGACGTTGCCAGGCTTCTTTCTATAATATGCCTAATTAGCTCAGTTGGTTAGAGCACATGACTGTTAATCATGGGGTCCTAGGTTCGAGTCCTAGATTGGGCGCCATTTTTTTGGCCCGTTGGAGAAGCGGCTTAACTCACATGCCTTTCACGCATGCATTCATGGGTTCGAATCCCGTACGGGTCACCAATTGAGAATTCAGTACTTATCGCAAGATGAGTACTTTTTTTATGTTTTATTCCGTATTATTTGGAAAAAATACAAAAAACATTTATAATTAAAAAAAGGAGATGGTTTTGATGAGACGATTATTTGTAATAATAGGGATAGTCACTTTATCTCTTGGATTAATCGGGTGTACAAATGAAAATGTCACAACAGAAGATGGAAAAGATAAGGTTGTTGATGATAATAGTGATGATAGTAGTGATCTATTACAGTTGACTTTGGCTGAACTAAGCGAATTTGATGGTCAGGATGGTAATAATGCTTATATCGCAGTTGATGGTATCATATATGATGTGACGAATGTATCACAATGGAGTGAGGGAAGTCATAACGGCTTACAAGCTGGGCAAGATTTAACTGAAGAGATTAACAACTTGAGTCCTCATGGAACGAGTGTATTAGACAATCTAGATATCGTCGGTGAACTGGTTGAGTAGTGTATTAGATTTAATTGGCAATGCGAGCGGGTTACTCTTAACTATACCTATAACACTTCTTGTAATTGCTTGGCGCAAACCTATTCATAGACATGAAAATACAGTTTATTTAGTTGCTTTAGGGTTTGTTGGTTGTATACTACTTAATGCTAGGTATGATGTAATCCGTCAAGAAGTCTTTTTATCGATTACTAGTGGTGGGATGTCGTTTGCTTTGTTTTATTTGGTGATGTTAACCGGGGCATTTAATCGAGGAAGTAAACCCTATATCATATTTATGCAAGTGAGAAGAGAGATGGCATTAATCGGGTTTATATTTTTGATTCCACATGCAAGTACGCGGCTTAACTTAGCATTAAACGGGTATAATTTTACCGGTCTAATTGCGTTTATCATTATGGTGCCGTTAGTGATTACATCTTATCCATTAATTCGTAAACAATTATCAAGACAACGTTGGTTACAGGTTCACAAGATGGCATATATCGTTTATCTTATGATTTATATTCATTTAGGATTTACATTAATTGCCTTCAATGGTCTACAAGTGTCATATGCCGAAGATAGTTTACTATATCATATTGCCTTTTTGGTATATCTATTTATGAAAAGTAAAAATCGTATTTATCCCAAAATAAAATCCGCCTAATAGCGGATTTTTTTATTATAATTTCGTATCATCAATACCATTTAAGTAGTTTTTAATTGGTTTAATAACCTTTTTAATAGTGCCTTCTTTAAATGGGTTTTTCAAGTTTGCAGAGTGAATTAACTCAACAAAACTCTTAGACCCACCAAGTTGACATAATGCTAAGTAATTCTTAAACGCATTATCATGATTATCACGTGATAAATTAAAGTACTGGAACGCAAGAACTTGAGCTAATGTATAATCGATGTAATAGAAAGGCATACCGAAAATATGTCCTTGACGGAACCAATACGTACCTTTTTCTAAGAAGTCATCATCACCATAATCTTTATAAGATAAGTATTGTTTTTCTAGTTTACGCCATGTATCTTTTCGCTCATCAGGTGTCATCTCAGGATTTGTATAGACTTCATGTTGGAAATGATCAACTAACGCACCATATGGCAAGAAAGAAACAGCACCAGCTAAGTGTTGAAATTTATATTTTTCAGTATCATCTACAAAGAATTTATCTATCCAAGGCCATGCGAGAAATTCCATACTCATTGAATGAATTTCAGCGGCTTCAAACGTTGGCCAACGATAAGGACTGATCAAGTCACGACTTTGGAAGATTTGGAAAGCATGACCTGCTTCATGGGTTAAGACATCAACGTCATGGCTAGTCCCGTTAAAGTTTGCGAAGATATAAGGGGCTTTATAGTCTGATATAAAGGTGCAATAACCTCCCCCTGCTTTACCAGGTTTACTATCTAGTTCAAGTAGTTCATTATCTAACATGAAGTTGAAAAATTCACTAGTTTCGTCACTCATTTGATTATACATATCTTTTGCCTGAGCAACTTGCCAAGCCCGGTCACCTTTTGGTGTCGGATTACCAGACTTAAATTTGAATCCTAAATCCCAAGATTTTAATTCTTCAATACCGATGCGATCAGCTTGACGTTTTGTTAACTCGGCAACGAGTGGCACAACATCTTCTAAGATTTGTTTGCGATATGTTTCAACATCTTTAGGACCGTAATCTAAACGACCCAAACGATCATATCCCAGTTGGATAAAATTATCATATCCTAGTGCTTTAGCAATTTTATGACGAAGACTGACCATCTTATCATAAATGGCATCAATTTCAGTTTCGTTTTGTTCTAAAAAACTTGACACTGCAAGTTGTGCATCATGGCGAATGGTTCGATCTTTATGTTGTAAGAAGGGTGACATTTGACTGAGGTTTCTGATTTCTCCTTCAAACTCAATTTCAGCTGAGGCAAGTAATTTTTGATATTGTGTTGATAAACTATTTTCCTCTTGTAAAAGGGGAATAATACTTTCATCAAAAGTTTTTAGTTCGCGTTCAGCCTGATCAAACATTAAATCACCAAAAACCGCTTTCAACTTATCGATATGCTTAGATTCTAACAAGGCTTTTTTAAATTTATGATCATAAGCTTGCAACTCAGGATTGACGTTATCGAAGAACGCTTTTTCTGCTTCATAGAATGCATCTTTGGTGTTGACCGAATTCCGAATTGATGCTAACGTATCCATTGTTTCATAATGATCTTTTTCTTTTAACAATTGATTAATAGCATCTTTTTCTTGTTCAAATGATGTCTCATCACCTAATCGGTTGATGAGTGTTTCTAAGCGTTTTTTTAATGCGTCCACATCGGGACGTTCATACTTAAAATCATTAAATGTCATTATTATCTCCTTAACTAAATTTATCGTAAAAACATTGTTGGTCTGGTAAGTTATGATCCTCTAATACTTTGTTACATGCGTCAATCATTCCAGGTGAACCACATAAGTAAGCTTCTTTATCCGATAAATCACCTGTCATTCGATCGACGACTTCTGTGATTAATCCGGTTTCACCTTCCCAGTTATCATCTGGGTCTGGGTCACTTAAGGCAGGGACATATTTAAAATTATCGAATTCTTTCTCAAGGTCTCTAAATTCTTCCGTATAATATAAATCTTTTTTACTTTTAGCACCAAAGAAATAGGTTACTTTACGTGGCATCCCTTGGTCTTTTAAGTAAGAGAGGATTGAACGGATTGGTGCTTTACCTGACCCACCAGCAATACATATCATCTCTTTATCAGACTCTTCTTGCAAGTAGAAGTCACCATATGGCCCTGTTAATGAAATGGTATCACCAACGATGACAGCTTTATGAATATACGTGGTTGCTTTCCCTTTAGGTACATATCGTATAATAAATTCTAACATGTCTTTATGTTTTGGGTTACTCGCAATTGAATACGCGCGAATGACTTCTAATCCAGGGACTTCAATCTGTGCATATTGTCCGGGTTTAAAGTCCATTGTGTCTGGTTCAATAAGTTTAACACGAAGGAGAACGATGTCATATGTTAAATCTTCTACAGCTGTCACTTTAGCTTTATATTCTTGTGCGTTTAATTGATCCAATGGTAACTCAATATGCATATCATCACGTACTTTGACCTGACAACTCAGTCGAACACCGGCTTCTTTTTCAGCCTCACTTAAGAAAGGTTCTTCAGTAGGTAGCGTATCTCCTGCGCCTGATGTCACTTTACATTTACATAAGCCACATGTTGCCTTTCCTCCGCATGCACTTGGAATGAAAATTTCTTCTTTAGCTAAAGTGTTTAATAAGGTATCAGTTTGTGTAATTTTAATCTCTGTATCATTATTAATGGTCAGTATTTTCTCTTTATTTGAACCGAGTAATTGGTCAAGTAAGATTAATATACCGGTGATCAGTAATAATACACCGAGTATGATGAGTGGTATAAATAAGTTCATGATTGACCTCCTCTTAAATGCTTGCTAGTCCAGTAAATCCGATAAAAGCAAGTGATAAAATACCTAAAATAATGAAGGTAATTGCTTTACCAGCAAGCCCTTTTGGAATATTACTTTGTCGTTCAATTTTTTCTCTAATGGCTGCGAGTAAGACAATTGCGACGAGCCATCCGACTGCACTACCGAATGAGAATGATACAGTCTCTACAAAATTATAGTCACGATTTACAAAGAATAAACTGACAGCAAGGACTACACAGTTAACTGTAATTAATGGTAGATAGATACCAAAGGCATTATATAAACTAGGGATAAATTTCTCTAAAAATGTTTCCAAAAACTGTACTGTTGCAGCGATTGTGATGATAAAGATTAACAAGCGTATTTCTGTTGCATCAGTATATTGTAATAAGAGATATATTGGATAATTAATAATCGCTGTTATGGTTACTACAAAAATAACAGCTAATCCCATCCCTTTTGCGTTTTTGATATTTGTTGAAATCGCGATTAATGGGCACATTCCTAATATATAGGTTAGTGCAATATTATGATTTAATATTGATGCGGTAAAAATTTCTAATAAGTTTCCCATAATGTCATCCTTTCATTACCCTTCCTGCATTTCATAATTACGTGTTAACTCACGAATAATCCAGATTAGAATGCCTAAAATGAAGAATCCGCCTGGGGCCATCGCCATCGATGTCCAGCGTTCAAACGAATCAGGAAGTACTTGGATATTTAAGATTGTTCCAAAGGCAAGAATTTCACGAATAACTGCGACAACAACTAAGACATATGTATACCCTAAGCCATTAGCAAATCCATCTAATAAGGAGTATTTTACAGGGTTTTTAACCGCAAATGCTTCACTGCGTCCCATAACAATACAGTTGGTAATAATGAGTCCAACATATGCGCCAAGAGCCGCCGCAATACTAGGAAAGTAAGCTTGTAAAAACTGTTGTACTAAAATAACAAAGGTAGAAATAATCACCATATAAGTAATCATTCTTACGCGTTGGGGAATAAATTTTCGAAGCATAGAAACAGTTAAAGAACTTGCCATGATAACAAACGTCACTCCCAGTCCCATTGCTAATGCATTTTCAACTTTATTTGATACAGCTAAAGCCGAACAAATACCAAGTACTGCAATCGCTATTGGATTTTCTTGAGAGAGCCCATTACGTAATATGTTATACCATTTCGTATAGGTTAAGCGAATAAGTTTCATTGTATCCCTCTATTCTTGTGTGTCTTCCCATAATGGGATGACGGTCTCATAGGTTGAATTTAAAATTGTTTCAAAGGCATCTGATGTTCTAGTGGCACCTGTAATCGCATCAACTTCACTATTTGTTGACATATCAGCACTCTTTGTAATATCGATTGTCATAACTTTATCGACAAACTTGGATAGATACGGACGTTCTGCAACAACGCCACCAAGTCCAGGTGTCTCCTCTTGTTCTAAAATTGTAATATATTCAATCGTTTCAAGATCAGGCTCCAGCGTTAATAATCCAATAATTGGTCCCCAAACGCCACCACCTTCAAAGCGAAAAGTGAGTTCACCTGTTTCTTCATATAAGTAAAAAGTATACTCATCAATGGTCTGTATTGTAACGTTCTTATTAAATACCGTATTGATATTGGTATCAGTATAATCAATATCAAATCCATCAAGCACTTGAGAACGCAATAATGCCTCTTCATTTGCTTCAATACGTGCATCCGTTAATTGATTCATACCAAGTAATAAGATGGATGTAAATGTTCCTAACAGAGCAACAAACACGAGCATTCTTACACTCCGATTCATGATGATTTCTCCGTTTCAAAGAAACTATCAATTAATGGCGCAACGCTGTTCATTATAATGACAGCAAATATGGTTCCTTCAGGATACGCCGCAAAATGTCTAATAACAACTGTAATCAATCCGAGACCTAGTCCATAATAGAGAATACTCTTATCATAATCAGGGGTTGTTGGTGGATCAGCTGCGACAAACACACTAACAAATAGAATGTTTCCAGTAAATAAACTCATCACCACATCTCGACTTGTATCAGGTGCTAGAAGGTTAAAGATGAGGGTGAAGATTAAGAATGAACCAATATAATAAAGAGGTATCCGGTAATCAATAACCTTAAGAACACTAAATATAACGCCAATCAGTATAATACCAATCCGGAAGGTCCCACCTGTATAACCTGGAACAGTCCCAATAAGTAATTGCCAAAGGGAAGCATCTAAATTACCACTAGCAAGAGACCCTAATGGTGTAGCTGCTGATACAGTACCAGTGATGGGATCTAACCACATCGTCGTAAAATAAGCTAAGAAAGTAATCATTAAAAATAATACACCAGCAGTTGCAGGATGGAAAATATATTTATCATCTCCACCAAAAACGCCTTTTGCAAAAAACGATGTAAAAAAGGCACCGACACCTACCATGTATAATGGCATTGTTGGCGGTAATAATAAGACTAACACAATCGGCATAATAACAATACTAAGTGTTAATTTATAACCTCTAATTAATGCAAAAATTAAATCGGTCACTCCAGCAATAATAATCGCAACGAGTGCCATCAAATAAACACGTGCGCCAAAAATAGTAGCGCCAGCGATTAACATAATCAGTGTCCCAATAAAAAATGTTACTTTTTGCCGCTCTAGCGGCACAAATAATTGTTTCACGTCTGTCATCCTTTCCTCTGTCAAAATTTCATTTTATTTATAAATATTATATCTTATTATATACCTGATATAAAGGGATATGATAAGATTTATAAGTTAGTTAAATAAATTATTATTTACTTAAGGTCCTTACTATGCTATATTAAAATCAAAGAGAGGTGGTTTGATGAATTTAAAAGAGCAATTTAAAATGGAACGAAACGCATTAAAGAATGGTAAAAGACCATACGAAACAGCAGCCTTTATTATTTTTGCTGTGATGTTATTCCAACAAATGGCTTACTGGTGGTTTAATTTATTTAAATTTATTCAAAATGGATGGATGTCAACGAACTTGCCATCAACACCGACGTTTGTCATCCGTATCATTGCAATTGACAACACCAAATGGTTGTATGTTATTTTAGGTGTATTAGGACTTATGTTATGGTATGCCATCATCTTTGTCCTTGTGTTTGATTATTGTAACCGTAAAGGCTATGCTAAATGGGTTTGGACATCACTTATTTTGTTTGGTCCTGCAACTATTTTATTTGTCCCAACGTATTTAATATATGCCATTTATGTTTTTAGACCGTATATATTTCGATTTATACGACGAGGTGTGGATGAATATAAGATGTTTGCTGGTGATTATCAATTTGATGAAGAAAAAGAAGAAACAGTACAAAAAACTGAGTAACCACTCAGTTTTTTTCTTTTACAGCAACCGCATCAATTTCTATCAAAACATCTTTTGGTAGTCGCGAGACTTCAACCGCAAACCGTGCGGGTTTATGATCTTTAAAAAAGTCACTATAAGCTGTGTTCATATCGGTGAACATTGATAAATCTTTCATAAAGACGCCACATTTTACAATATCTTCTTTTGACAAACCGGCTTCTTTGACAATACTTAATATATTAGATAAAGACTGTTTAGTTTGGGCAGCTATCCCACCTATAACACACATGTTTGTTTTAGGGTCAAAAGGAATTTGCCCTGAAATATATAATGTATTATTTTTAAATATCGCTTGACTATAGGGTCCAACAGCTTCAGGTGCGTTGTTTGTGTGAACGAATTTCATGTCATCAACTCCTATCTATAGTATATCGTTAAGTTTTGTTTGAAGTCAAACTCTTTTTATCTTATAATAAAAGTATAAAGGAGGAGATTTTATGAAAATTCAAACAGGTAATGTGAACGAAGAGAAACACGTCCCTTTTATAGAAGAACTAGATAACGGTTACCGGGTTACCATGGGGAAACCAGCGATTCATCCTATGAAAGATATGCATTATATTGAGTATGTCGAATTGTATGTTGATGATGAAATGGTTGCAAAAAAAGAATTTGAACCAGGTGATGAGCCAGTAGCTGAATTTAACGTTGATAAGGGAAAACATGTTTATGCACGCGAGTTATGTAATGTGCACGGGCTTTGGCAAGGAGAATTAGAATAAACTGAAGAGACTCTTTTTTGAGTCTCTTTAAAATTATCCTTGCGCTATGTATTTTTTTATGATAATATTCTTCTAGAAACCTTTAAGGTAGTCCAGAGAGACTAGTAAGGAATTTACATGAGCTGCGTGCTCTATATTTAAACAAATTTCTTTCTATGTCTTTCGACTTAGAATTTTTTTATTGGAAAAAAACGAAAAGGAGAAAGAAAATGGAAAAGAACTTAGTAATTGGTATTCAAGAAAAACCAAGTAGTATTTGGAAATGGATCATCTTATCACTTCAACATGTATTTGCGATGTTCGGTGCGACTGTATTGGTCCCAGTATTAACAGGCCTACCTGTTGGTGTAGCACTTGTAGCTAGTGGAATTGGGACATTGATTTACATTGGATTTACACGAGGAAAAGTACCGGTGTATTTAGGAAGTAGTTTCGCTTACATTGGCGCAATTATCGTTACGTCCTCACAATATGGATTTGATGCGGTAATGACTGGACTAGTGTTAGTTGGAGCAATCTATGTTACGTTTGCTTTGATTATTAAGTACACGAGTAAAGAGTGGATTAAAGTATTATTACCAGCCCGTGTTATTGGACCCCTTATCATGATTATAGGATTAACATTGTTACCTGTTGCGATGGAATACGTTAATCTTGTAGGAGGATTTTTGGATGGCGATTACGGAACAACAACAGTATTTAATAGTTGGAATGATAACTTAGCCTTATTAATTGGATTTATTACATTATCGAGCGTCGTTGTTATTAATAAGTTTGGGTCGGGATTTGTTAAAGTTATTCCAATTATTTTAGGAATTGTAATCGGTGTTCTTGCGGCTCAAATGGGTGGATTATATAATATCGGAGATGTTAACTTTGGATCATTCTTCGTTTTCCCAGATTTTAAATTTTTCTGGAATTTAGGATTTGATTTCCAAGGTGCTATTATTTTTGCACCACTTGCCCTTGTTACAATAGCAGAACATATTGGTGATCATACCGTCCTTGGGCAAATATGTGAAGAAGACTTCTTATTAGAACCAGGATTAGACAATACATTATTAGGTGATGGTGTCGCAACAGCCGTATCAGGATTGATCGGTGGACCAGCTAATACCACCTATGGCGAAAATACAGGCGTTGTTGCCTTGACGAAAGTTGGTTCTGTCTATGTAACTGGGACAGCTGCTATCTTCGCATTCTTGTTAGGGTTTATTGGTGTTATCGCAGATTTTCTAAATAGCATACCATTAGCTGTTATGGGCGGTATTTCAATAATCTTATTCAGTTTAATCTCTTATAACGGTTATAAAGTATTACGATCAAAAGTGATTTGGAACTGGCAAGCCATTACGGTTGTCGTTGTAACATTATTTGTTGGATTATCACCAATCATCGCAAACTTCTTACCATGGTTCCCAGTCATATCAATCGCACTAAATGATATCGTTGCTGTTGAAGGCATGGCATTAGCTGCTATCGTTGGAATCGCGGTTAGTTATGGATTAAGTTTCTTAGAAAGTGATGCACATACCGAATTAGCTTAAACATCCAATATATAGATGAAAACATCCCTAATAAGTCCTTTATTAAGGGGTGTTTTCTTTATTGTTTTAAAGGAGCAAATTATTTTAAAAAATAAGCATAAATTACTTGCGTATCACCTAATAATTTGGTAATATATATATCGGCCCTGAAAAAGATTGAATTCAAACATCAGGTGTGATATAATTTCATTACTGTTTAATGGTCCGGTAGTGTAGTGGTTAACATGCCAGTCTGTCACACTGGAGATCGCGAGTTCAAATCTCGTCCGGACCGCCATTAATTGCGCCCATAGCTCAACTGGATAGAGCGTTTGACTACGGATCAAGAGGTTAGGGGTTCGACTCCTCTTGGGCGCGCCACATAACGGGAAGTAGCTTAGCTTGGTAGAGCGCTTGGTTTGGGACCAAGAGGTCGCAGGTTCAAATCCTGTCTTCCCGACCATTTAAAGCTTTTAAACGATGAGAAATCATCGTTTTTTTATTATCATATGTTACAATAGAAGTAACCTATTAATTGGAGGGACCTTATGATTGATTTAATAAAGAACTATACACCTTATAATGAACAGGAAATAAAAGACAAACAACTTATTTTAGAGTACATTAAACATAATCCTAACGTATTGCATCGCCATGATTTAGCCGCCCATTTAACTTCAAGCGCAATTGTTGTGAATGAATCGATGACAAAAGTATTGTTTATCCATCATAATATCTATAACGCGTGGGGATGGGTAGGTGGTCATAATGATGGTGATGCAGATTTCTTGAATGTAGCGATAAAAGAAGCTAAAGAAGAAACGGGTGTGACCGATATCTATCCTTATTCAGAAGATATTTTCATGTTAGATGTCATCTATGTTGAAAATCATATTAAACATGGGGAATATGTGCCAGATCATTTACATCTAAATATCACCTACCTATTGATAGCCGATGAGAATAATCCACTTATAATTAAAGCTGATGAGAATAGTGGGGTAAAATGGTTCGATATAAATAGCGTCTTAAAAATAGTCGATGAACCACGAATGATTCCTATCTATACAAAGGCATTTCAAAAGATTAAATCACTTAAAACATCACAGTAAAACTGGGGTGTTTTTTGTTTAAAAATGTAAGCAATATAATTGAAAAAAATCTAAATATCCCTCATAATATAATTATAACAAATTTAGAAATAATATAAATAAAAAGGGAGAGATATTTAGTGGAACACAAATTGCCAGAATTACCATATGATTACGATGCACTAGAACCCATTATTGATGAAAGAACGATGCGTATACACCATACAAAACATCATCAAGGATACATCAATAAATATGTTAATGCATTAGAAGGTTCAGATTTATTAGATAAAGATGTAAAAGACGTTCTTAGTGATATTGAACAAGTCCCAGAAAATAAACGCCAAGCAGTGATTAATAGTGGTGGTGGATATTACAATCATCGTCTATTCTGGGAAATTTTATCACCAGAAGAAACAAGCATGTCAGCTGAACTAGAATCAGCAATTAAACGTGATTTCAACTCATTTGACAACTTTAAAGAAGCATTCACAACTGCCGCAAAAACGCGTTTTGGTAGTGGATGGGCATGGTTAGTAAAAACACCAGAAGGTAAACTAGTTGTGACATCAACTGCTAATCAAGATACCCCACTTGATTTGGGAACCCCAATTTTAGGAATTGATGTGTGGGAGCACGCTTATTATTTAAATTATCAAAATCGTCGTCCTGATTATGTCGCTAACTTTTTCAAAGTAATTAACTGGGAAAAAGTTTCAGACAACTTTAAAAACGCATAAACCCTAATTAAACACCACAAATAGTGGTGTTTTTTTTAGAATTTGATATAATAGTTGTGAGGTGAGCATTGTGAAAAAACTATTAATTGTTGTAGATTATCAAAATGATTTTATTGACGGTGCACTAGGCTTTGATGGTGCGATTGATATTAAAGATGCGATTGTGAAAAAAATAAAGAATCATCATAAAGAAAACCAAGATGTTATTTTCACTCAAGATACACATGAAGACGATTACCTAGACAAGGAAGAGGGTAAAAACTTGCCTGTTATGCACTGTGTAAAAGGAACCCACGGCCACGATATTCAAGCGGATGTAAAATCTGTTAAAAAGGAAGAGGATCTCGCTTTTATCAAATACACATTTCCATCATTAGAACTGGGTAATTATTTAAAAGATAAAAACTATACTCATATTGAACTGTGTGGATTAGTCTCTAATATATGCGTTTTAAGCAATGCGGTTATCGCGAAAAGTGCATTACCCAATGCACACATTGTGGTTGATGCTTTAGCAACAGCTTCATTTGATTCATCATTACACGAGAAAGCCCTTGATGTATTAGAAGGGATCCATGTTGAAGTGATTAACCGATGAATTCCTTAAATGAAGCAATGGTTATTGACTTTTATGAAGTAACAATGGCTTATGGATATTTTAAGGCAGGAAAAAAAGATCAGGAGGTTATTTTCGACTTATTTTTCAGGAAAATTCCAGATCGTGGAGGCTACGCCATTTTCGCAGGTCTTCACTCGATTATACAGTATATCAAAGATTTTCATTTTAATGACGAAGATATCGCCTATTTTGAATCACGGGGTCTCTTTGATGCGGACTTTATCGAGTATTTAAAAAATCTTCGTTTTACTGGAGATATCTATGCATTTAATGAAGGAAGTGTTGTTTTTCCCAATGAACCATTATTAACGATAAAAGCACCCATTATTGAAGCACAGTTGATTGAGACATTTTTGCTTTTAGTTGTCAATCATCAATCTTTAATCGCAACGAAAGCTGCGAGAATAAAGTATGCGGCAAAAGAACGCAAGGTGTTAGAAATGGGAGCTAGACGAGCTCATGGGGTTAGTAGTTCTTTGTATGGAACGCGTAGTGCATATATTGGTGGGATTGATGCGACAAGCAATGTTGTCGCAGATCAAAAATTCAAGATTAAAGCATTAGGAACAATGGCACATTCATGGATTCAGATGTTTGACTCAGAATACGAAGCAATGAAAGTATATGCCAATACATATCCTCATGATTGTACCTTACTTATTGATACATATGATACCCTTAAAAAAGGGATTCCTAATGCGATCAAAGTTATTAAAGAAGTGCTTGTTCCTAAAGGAATTAAAAAATATGCGATTAGGATTGACTCTGGTGATTTAACCTATCTTGCTAAACAAGCAAGACAAATGCTAGATGATGCTGGTTTAAATGCTTGCCAAATTGTTGTCAGTAATTCACTTGATGAATTTACCATAAAAGAACTATTAAGTCAGGGCGCTCCGATAGATTTGTTTGGTGTTGGTGAACGTTTAATCACAGCCAAAACAGATCCAGTATTAGGCTCTGTCTATAAACTTGCTGGGGTTTGTGAAGATGGGTATATCACACCCAAAATTAAAGTGAGTGATAATGTTGAGAAAATCACAACACCAGACTTTAAAAAAGTTTACCGCATTTATTCAAAAGATGGTAAAGCTGAAGCAGATTTATTAACATTGCACGACGAAATACTGACTAATGAAGGAACATTAACAATCTTTGATCCAAACTATACTTGGAAACAAAAAACGTTTGAAGATTATACGATTAAATCTATGCATGAAACAATATTTAAAGATGGTGAACTCGTCTATGATATCCCCGATATAGAAACCGTTAAAGCGCATGCCAATAAAGAGAAAGACACTTTATGGGATGAAGTAAAACGATTCGAATATCCACATAAATACTATGTTGATTTATCGTTGAAGTTATGGAAAATTAAAGACGAGTTATTAAAGAAAAAAGGATAATTTGTCTATAAAAAAAACAAAGCAAAGATTACTCCTCTTCGCTTTGTTTTATTTTATTTTATCTCTTTCATCGTTACGAAATACATCGTAAATACTCATTTGATTATCGTTATGTATATGATTATGATAAAGCATAGCTATTTTATACGTCAGTTCTTCTAAACTATCATCACTTGTATCAACAATATAGTCGATATGCACCAAATGATCTTTTTTAAAATGGGCGTGATCTTTTTCTAAGCGATCAATGATTTGTATTAGGGTATCGCCCCGATCTAACATCCGTTCCTTACGGACTTCTTCACGTGCGGTTAAAAAGAAAAATACAACATGTTCAATATGGTGATAATAGATACTATTAGCGCCCGCAGGGTCTACTATTAATACTTTGTTAAGACCCGCTTCATCTTTAGGTGTGCCATAATACTCTTGGTCATATGTGACAGTCTCTAAGAACTGACCCTTGGCTTTCTTTTTTAAGAAACGCTTTTTTGTCGTGAAGTGATAATCAATATGATTAATTTCACCCGGTCGCTTGTTTCTTGTTGTTGTTGTGACAACTTTTTCAAAATGATAATCTTTAATTAGTAATTTGGCAATGTTGCTTTTTCCACTAGCACTTGCTCCTATTAGTATCAACATGTAATCACCTCAAACATATAGTCACATTATACAGTAATTCGAGTAAAATGTATAGCCAAGAAAACGAATAATAAAAATAGGAGTGCATGAATCAAAAAGTAATGTTATAATGAAGATAATACATATTAAAAGGAGAGATATAATGTTATTAGTTACAAATGCACACATTAAACGTGTTGTTGGGAATGATATCCATAATGGATCTATCTTGGTAGAGGACGATAAAATTAAAAAAGTTGGTAAACTAGATCCCAATGATTATCCAAATGCAAAGATAATCGACGCGAAAGGGAAATTCGTCACTGCTGGACTTGTTGATCCGCATTGTCACATTGGGATTATGGAAGAAGGTATTCGTTTTGAAGGAAACGATACAAATGAAATCAGCGGACCAATTTATCCTGAATTACGAGGTATTGATAGTGTATATGTGAAGGATATGGCTTTTAATTACACCTATAAATCAGGTATTACAACCGTTAATACTGGGCCGGGAAGTGCAAATATCATTGGTGGAACTTTTGCGGCGATTAAAACATATGGTGAAACGGTAGATGAAATGATTATCAAAGAAGAAACGTGCATGAAAATGGCACTTGGTGAAAATCCAAAACGTGTTTATGGTAGTGATAAAAAGAATCCATCCACACGTATGGCAAGCGCTGCATTGATGCGTGAATGGCTTTTTAAAGCTAAAGAATACTATGATAAGATAAAAGCCTATGAAGCCGGTGAAGACGGTGCAGATAAACCAGCATTTGATATGAAATTACATTCACTTATGCGTCTTTTTGATGGAATGTTAGTCAAAATCCATGCCCATAGAGCAGACGATATCATGACAGCAATAAGAATCATAAAAGAATTTAACTTAAATGCAACAATTGATCATGCGACAGAAGCCTATTTGATTCCAGAACAAGTAAAAGAATCGGGTGTCCCATTAATTATTGGACCAACACTTGGTATGGCCTCTAAATATGAGTTGGTAAACAAATCATTCACATCTGCTAAAGTTTTAGAAGATCATGATATACCATTTGCGATCATGACAGATCATCCAGTGATTACATTAGATACAACCCTTGTACAAGCAGCCTTATTTATAAAAGAGGGATTATCAGAAGATCAAGCACTAAAAGCTCTCACAATCACTGCTGCTAAAGTCAATGGAATTGATGACCGAGTAGGATCGCTTGAAGAAGGTAAAGATGCGGATATCGTTATATGGAATGGACCATTATTTGACATTATGACTAGAGCCCAAACAGTCATTATCAACGGTGAGGTAGTACATACATTATCATAGTTTACAAAGATATCAGATATGATTTTTATATAAAAGTATGATATACTGTAAACGAGGTGATTTTCATGGCTCATAACACAACCAATGGGTTAAAGTTGTTAGGTGTACTCATTCGCTATAATCGTAATCAAAAAGGTTTGTCACTCCGGCAACTAGCAAAGTTGTCTAATATGTCACATACACTCATATCAACAATTGAGACAGGTAAAGTCATACCCAACAAAGATACCTTAAGAGATATTTTTGATGTACTCAATATCGACTTTTACGATAGTGATGTATTAGAAGATGATTTTTATCAGTTAAGCAACAAACTGAAAAACCACTTGTTTAATTACGAGTTCGATGAAGCTGAAAACATAGCTAATGTATTATTCAAACATGAAAACAAATATGAAAACTCTCCATTATTAATTGACTATATCCTTGTTAAATACTTATATTTAGTCTTGCCTAGTAACCCTACGATTAATTATGATGCACAACTAAAAACCTTAGAAACGATTTATGAGTATTTAACAAACGAACAAAAACAAATGTGGCAGTTCATTAAGGGAATGAACTATATCAATACTCGGCGTTTCAAGCAAGCTACTGAATACCTATTGAAAGCTCGTAAACTAGGCGACCACAAAATTACCCCATTCATTAATGCATTTTTAACCTATACTTATGTTCATAGATATATGTATATGGACGCAATAGAAATTGGCAGAAAAACCATACTACAATTAGAAAAGGATATGAACTATAAGTGGGCTATGGAAGTAAGATTAACCCAAGGTAAGGCCTTTAGTTTAGTCCGTCGTTTTAATAAAGCAAAAGCAATATATGACCAAGTTAGAAAGTTTTGTAGCCAATTTGATGTCCCCGGGCTATTGAGTAAATGTAATTTATATACCGCAGAGATGTACCATCGAAGTAATGATTTAGAGTCAGCGCGTTTTTTTATTGAACAAATAGATAAAAGAGGACTATATTATTATTATTCCGCCTTTCATATTTATGGTAAATTAGGTGAAAAGGAAAAGGTTAAAACCTTATATCAAGAAATACAAAAACATCCAGACTATAAGCATTCATATAGAACCCGCTTAATTACATCGATCATGTATCGGATGTTTATAAAAGGCGATCAAACTAGTAAAGAATATGCAAAACAGTTAGAAGAACTCTTAAATATTGCTATTAAAGGTGAACAACAAGAAACAATCGAGCTTGTAAGTGAACTTTTAATTCAATATTATAGTGAAAAAAGACAATATAAAAATGCCTTTATCTACTGCGAAAAAGCTTATAAAATTCGAAGATATGGCATTGGCATACTTTCCGAATAGCGTAAAATATGCACTTAAAACAGATATTAGAATAGATGTAAACTGACATTTTTTGCTTGTCTTATTTAGAAATTTCTAGTAAGATATAATTGTGTATGATAAGGGCGGATTAGAGATGGGATATAAGGAAAGTTAATAGCTTAGGGTTAGGGCCCAAACTAATCCAAGGAAATAACAGGAATATTCCTGTTATTTTTTTGATTACTTGCTTTTCTTATTACGAACGATTAAAATTGTAATAAGAAGTAGGTGACCGTTATGAAACTGAATCAAACATCAAAATTATTGTTGTTTATCGGACTTGTTTTGTCCGGTGTCTATACAATCATTGCATTTGTCTTTATTGCAACAGAATTTCAGTATGTCCATGATAGCACTGAAAGTCATGTTGAAACTGTTGCGAAAATTTATGCAAAAGATGATGATGTAATCGATGGTTTAATTAACAATGAGATGGACTTAGAACAGTATCTTTATCCGTTGTTTCAAGTATCAAATCAACTGTCTTACTTTTCAATTTACAACAATAATCAAAAAATTGTTGGTCACTCAGATTCTTCTCAAATCGGTAAAATGTTAGAATGTGACGATGCCGTTAACGCTTATGGTGGTGACATTGTATTATGCGAGAGTCCTTTATTTGTAAAAGGTGACTTGCAATCCTTTGTCCCGATTTATAATAATGATACAATTGTTGGAATTATGAGTATAGGGGTCAGCGCGGATGATCTTTGGAATCAGAAAGTCAACCAGGTAGAACGTATTTTAATTATATTTGTTATTGGACTATTAGTTACTTGGAGTGGATTGTGGTATTTTTCAAAAAAATACCAAGGACGATTGCTCGGATACCAACCAAATGAAATCGCCTTACTATATTCTGAAAATAAATCATTGATTGATCAACTTGAACAGGCTGTTATAACCGTTGATAAGAACTGTCACATTACCACAATCAACCCAATGGCTATGCATATGTTTTCATTATGTAAGGACGATATTGGAAAAGATATTAAAGAGGTATTTCCGTATGTCCATTTAAAAGACATTATTCTGAATCGCTCACATGTTGAAGATGAGTACATTAAGATTCAGCAACACAAATTAATCATGAATGTGTATACCCTATTTCAAGGCTCCCAGGTTATTGGCGCAACTGTAATTTTTCGGTCTTATTTAGAAGTCGATACGATGATCAACCAAATTAAGGGATACCGTCAAATAGCTAGTGCTTTGCGAAGTCAAAAACATGAGTTTCAAAATAAATTACATGTTATTTTAGGCTTAATCAAAATGCAGGACTACGATAAAGCGCAAAACTATATTACAGAAAATGTGTATAAAACCAACCTAGCAAGTGATTATTATTCCTCTCGAATTAAAGATGACCGTGTTCTTGCTTTATTTATCGGTAAAGAAATTCAGTGTACAGAAGATAATGTTCAATTATTACTAACAAGTGATTCATTTTTAGGTAAAGAACACACACCTATTACATCAGATGATATAATTCTTGTTTTAGGAAACTTAATTGATAATTCCTACGATGCCTATCAAAATTCTAATAAAGTTGGTAAGCGGATAGTAGTGGATATCATCGAAGACGAAGAACAGCTACTCATATCTGTCATTGATCAAGCTGGAGGCATCGATCCAATACTGAAAGACCGTATCTTTGAACGAGGTGTTACGTCGAAAAAAGGCGATTCTAGAGGTACTGGTCTCGCATTGGTACAAGAAGTCATTCGCTTGCACGATGGTGAAAAGACTGTTGAAAGTACCGATGATGAAACCAAAATGGAAGTCAAACTAATGAAGGTGAAATTATGAAAATGAATATCTTAATTGTTGAAGATGATCCAATGGTGGCTCATATTCATAAACATTATTTAGATGAACTCAAAAACTTTGAGATCATTAAAATTATTGATAATGGGCTTGATGCCTTTGAGTTTATTAAACTCAATGAAGATAAGATTGATCTCGTGATATTAGATGTGCACATGCCGAAACTTAGTGGTTTAGAAATGCTTAAATTGTTACGAGAAGAAGGCTGTAATGTCTCTGTCATTCCTATTACTGCGATTAATGATAATAAGACAATTAGTGAGTTCTTAAATCTTGGAATTGTTGATTATCTTGTTAAACCATTTACACAAGAACGATTTAATCAAGCTGTTTTAAAATGTGAACTTAAATACAAAATGTTTGAGTCTAATAATGAGTTATCTCAAAAGCAACTCGATCAGATGTTAAACATTACGACCAATTCTGAATTGCCAAAAGGACTGCAAGAAAAGACCTTGAGCCATATTGTGCAATCACTAAAAGCGTTTAAAAATCAAGTCGTTGATGTTGAAACCATTAGTGATGCGACGAATCTCAGTAAAGTTTCGTTACGGAAATATCTCGATTATTTAGCTGAAAACAGTGCCATTGAAAAACGGATTGATTACGGCACAGTAGGTCGTCCTAAATATAAATATCTTGTCAAATAATAGTGATTAAAAAGTAACGATTTTCGTTACTTTTTTTTGATAGGATAAAAAAGTAAAAAAACCCTATAATAACCTATACATAAAAAAAAATTATGTTATAATGATACTGGATGTAAGCGTTTTTAAATTTAGATGAGGAGCGATATCATGACAGATATAAAAAAGGAAATGACCTGTGTTGTCAAAGAAACCCCTGAAACAGGATTAACGATTACAAAAAAACCGGTACCAAGTGACTTGAAACCTGATGAGGTATTAATTAAAGTTCACTATGCAAGTATCTGTGGTACAGATTATCATATATATGATTATGACGATTGGGCTAAAAAAAGACTACAATTACCATTTACAGCCGGACATGAGTTCTCTGGTGAAATTGTGAAAGTTGGGCATGATGTAACGCGTGTTCAAGTGGGTGATATCGTTAGTGCAGAAACGCATATCATTTGTGGGCAGTGTGAGTTTTGTCAAAACGGTGACGGCCATATTTGTGAAAATACACAAATTATCGGTGTTGACACAGATGGCGCATTTGCAGAATATGTTCGTATCCCAGCAATGAACTGTTTTGTGAATAGTAAAGATGCTAATCCATTACACTTAAGTGTTCAAGAACCTTTAGGGAATGCGGTACATACAATGACGCATTTTCCGATTGAAGGCAAAGACGTTGTCGTCGTTGGATGTGGTCCAATTGGACTTATGGGAGTCAATGTAGCTAAAGCATTAAAGGCACGTAAAATTATTGCGATTGAAGTCAATAATTATCGTCTTAATCTCGCAAAAGAAGTTGGCGCAGATGTGATTATTAATCCGCTAGAAGAAGATGTTATCGAACGTGTATTAGAAGAAACGGGTGGTCATGGCGCAGATGTGATTGGAGAATTTAGCGGTAATAAATCAGCCATTGAACAAGCCTTTAAATACCTTAAACCAGGCGGAGGACTAAGTCTTTTAGGAATCCCATCAAAAGATATTGATGTTGATGTTGCGACAGATATTGTCTTTAAAGGTATTCAAATTTATGGGGTTGTAGGACGCAAAATTTATGAGACATGGTATCAAGTTAAAGAATTAATCGATCAAGACAAACTTGATTTAGATAAAATTATTACGCACACAATGAACCTAGAAGATATCCATAAAGCAATGGATATTATGGGAAGTGGTAATAGTGGAAAAATTGTATTGAAAGTAGGTAATCATTAATGAAAAATCATGAATTAACATACTTAAAAGAAAAAATCCAAGAGCTAAAAGATGAGGGTGTTTATCGAGAACTGCCCATCAATTATGGACCATGTGATAACGTTATTAATTTAAATGGTGAAAAAGTTGTCAATCTATCGAGTAATAATTATCTTGGATTAGCGAATCATCCACGCGTAAAACAAGCGGCAATTGATGCGGTAAATGCTTATGGCGCAGGTGCGGGGGCTGTCCGTACCATTGTGGGAAACTATGATTTAATTGGTGAATTAGAGAAAAAGTTAGCAGCGTTTAAACACGAAGAAGCAGTAATGTGTTTTCAATCTGGATTAAACTGTAATATTGGTGTTATCCAAGCGATTGTTAACAAAGGTGACTTAATCATTAGTGACGAGCTTAACCATGCGTCTATTATTGATGGTGTTAGATTATCTCGAGCTGATAAAGCGATTTATAAACATAGTGATATGGCTGACTTAGAACGCATCTTAAAAGAAAAACGTGATGATTATAATCATGTATTAATAATTACAGACGGTGT